>JBDKIR010000191.1:0-3051 GCA_039797035.1 Pseudomonadota bacterium
CCTGCGCGAGACCGGTGATGCTGCGCCGCCAGGCGCTGCGGATGCGGAATTGGCCAAGCGGGATGGTCGCCACATCATCCTGCGCAAGCTTATTGATTTCATCCGCCAGCGCCTTTTGTCGCGCCGCATCCGGTGCATCAAACCAGGCCTGAATGCGTTCCTGCATCGTTGGGCTGTCATACCAGCCAAACCAGCCGGTCGCGCCCGGCCCCTTCACGAGCGAACTCACCGCCGGGTTCAGATAGGCCCGTGACGATCCATAGGTGTGGAAAATACTCCAACCGCCGCGATCGGCAGGTTCGGTGCGCACGCGCCGTTGCACCACCGTGCCCCAATCGGTTTCCGCAAGCTCCACATTCATGCCAATGCGGCGCAGCCGATCCGCCGTGACCTGCCCATGCGGGCCGATCAACGGGAAATCCGTCGGGTTGATGATGACCACCTTCTCCCCGTTATAGCCGCTCGCTTGCAGCGCGGCGCGGGCGCGATCCAGGTTGCGCGGCGGGGCATTGAACTCCGAGAGATTCTCAACGCCATAGGGCGTGCCACAAGGGAATAGGCTCCGGCATTCCTGCCAAACGCTCCGCTCATCGCCAAGGGTGGAACGCATGTAATCCGCCTGATCCACCGCCAGCGCCACCGCCTGGCGTACCTTCAGATTATTGAAGGGCGCTTGCAGGTGGTTAAGGCGCATGATGCTCATCAGGCCCGTTGGGTTTAGTACGCCCACTTCGATATTGCGGTTGCGCTGCAGCGTTGGCACCAGATCGGCGAGCGGCTGTTCCAGCCAATCAACCTCGCCTGATTGCAAGGCTGCTGCCGCCGTCGCGGGGTCAGGCAAGATATGCCATTCAATGCGCGGGAAATGCGCGACCTTGCCGCCGGATGCCCAATCCGATGCCTCATCGCGCGGGCGATAGCGTTCGTTGCGCATATAAACCACGCGACTGCCGGAGACGAATTCATCCCGCATGAAGCGATAAGGGCCGCTGCCGATCATTTCACTGATTTGCGTGCTGGCATCTGTCTTGGCCAGGCGCTCCGGCAGGATGAAGGGCACATTGGCGTCCGGTTTCGCCAGCGCATCCAGCAACAGCGGGAAGGGGCGCTTCAGGCGAATTTCCAACGTGCGGTCATCCGCGGCGCGCCATTCATCCACCTGCGCGGCCAGGATTTGCCCGAAAGCATCACGCTTTGACCAACGTGCGAGGGACGCCGCGCAATCGGCTGCACGTACCGGTTCGCCATCATGGAAGAACAATCCTTCACGCAGCCTTATGCGCCACACCCGGCCATCGGCAGAAACCTCATGCCCGGCCGCCATTTGCGGGCGCGCGCGCTGCTGGCCATCCACCGCATAAAGCGTGTCATAGACATGATAGCCATGCATTTGCGTGACAATCGCGCTGGTCCAGATGGGATCGAGCGCGGTCAGATTGGCCTGCGGCACGAAGCGGAGCGTGGCGGTGCGCGCGGGCTGCGCCAACACCGGCGCAGCAAAGCCCGAGGCCCCGGCAAGCGCCGCAGCCCCTTGCAGCAAATGACGACGTTTCATGGGCGTTTCCTTTGTTGTTGTTTACGCTTCGGCGATCGCCGCACTCCAGGGACTCATCACATCGGTAATGCCGGTGCGCAGCCCATCCGCGCCAATGCGGATCAGATTGGGGCAGGCGAAATTCACCGGCAGCACGGCGTGTTCCACCTCTGTCACCGTATCTTCCGCCGCCAGCGCCGCGAGCGTTTCCGCACCAAGCCGGATGTCGGCGGTGACACCTTCGGGTGCGGAGACATCAAGCCTGGGATGATGCGCCGCCTGTTCCGGTTCCATGCCGAAATCAGAAACAAAAGACAGCATTTGGAAAACGGAAGCCATGATGCGCCGCCCGCCGGAAGCGCCGGTGGCAAGCACGGGCTTGTCGCCCTCGGCCGCGATGACTGGGCACATATTGGTCAGCGGCCTTTTGCCCGGCGCCAGCGCATTGGCGGCTTCCGTGCGCGGGTCGAACCACATGACACCGTTATTCATGAGCACGCCTGATTTCGGCAGCACCACACGGCTGCCCATGCTGGACAGCAGCGTGGTGGTCATGGCGACCATCATGCCGTTCTTATCAGCGACCGTCAGATGGGTGGTGCAGGATTCAGCCGCTTTCGGTTCCGCATCGCCAAGCCCCGCCAGCCGTTCTGCGTAGGCCGCGCGCATCACGCGGGCCAATTGCGCATACCAGGCAGCCGAAGGTGCCTTGCCCGAGAAATCCGCACCCTTCATGCCTTCCAGTACGCGGAGCAGGGTGGGGGCGGCGGTAAGCCCATTGGCCAGGAACAGCCGCTTGCCGCGCCAATTCGTTTCCAGTGCCGGCAGCACGCGTGCCTTGCACTGCGCCAGATCATCGGCGCTGACAAAGGCGCCCATTTCCTTGCAATCCGCCGCGATGGCAGCGGCAATATCGCCTGTGTAGAAATCTGCCAGCCCTGCATGGGCCAGGCGTTCCAGCGTCGCGGCCAGATTGCCCTGCTGGAAGAAGCCCGGCGATCCCTGATAGGGCGCGACAGGCGGCAGCCCGCCCGGCAGATAGATGCGTGCGGATTCTGCATAAAGCTTCAGCACGGAAGCGGAATTGGCCACTTTCAGCGTGGTGAACCAATCCTGCGCCAGGCCGCGCTTCGCCAGCGCCACTGCCGGCGCCAGCACATCCTTGATCGGCATGCGGCCATGGCGCGCATGCAATTCCATATAGCCCGCAACCGCCGAGGGGATGGCGAAGGAAAGCGGGCCATGCACATTGCGGTCTTCCAAGACCTCCGGCCAGGTGAAGAGATCCGCCTTCATCTTGCCGGTCATGGGGAAGGCGGCTGGGTTCAGCCCGCGCGGGGAAACCGGGCCGAAATCAAAGGTCTCGGCCGCGCCGCCCGGCGACATCACCTGCGCAAAGCCAATGCCGCCCAGGCCGCTATTCCAGGGTTCCAGCGTCGCCAGCGCAAAGGCGGTCGCCACCGCCGCATCGGCCGCTGTGCCGCCGGCTTCCAGAATGGCGACACCCGCTTCGGCGG
>JBDKIR010000192.1:0-2796 GCA_039797035.1 Pseudomonadota bacterium
GGCGGCTGCTCGATCTCCTCAATGAATTGGGCTTGCCGGCGACCATTCTGCTGAATGCCGCAATGTATGATTATGCGCCGCAATTGGTGGCGGCGCATCGTGCGCGCGGCGATGAAATCGCGGGCCATGGCCGGACCAATTCGGAACGCCAATCCACCCTGCCCGAAGCCGCGGAAGCCCAGTTGATTGCCGAAAGCACGGCGGCCATTCAGCGCCATGAAGGCAGGGCCCCGCGTGGTTGGCTTTCGCCCTGGATTGCGGAAAGCCGCACCACGCCCGATCTATTGGCCGAAGCTGGGTATCGCTACACGCTGAATTGGTGCGCCGATGATGCGCCGATCTGGATGCGCACGCGGGCCGGCAAATTGCTCGCCATCCCCTATCCGCAGGAAGTGAACGACATTCCTTCAATCGTCGGGCGGAAGGATGGCGCGGCCTATTTCGCCGATATGATCGTGGATGATTTTGAGGAACGCCGCCGGCAGATCGCCGATGGCCAACCGCAAGTGATGGGCATTGCGCTGCACCCCTATTTGGTGGGCCAGCCTTATCGGCTGCGGCATTTGCGCCGCGCCCTGGCGCATATCCAGGCGCGCCAGCGCGGGGTCTGGATCACCACGGCGGGCGGCATCTTTGATCATGTCTCCGGCTTGCCCGCAGACAGCATTCCGGGGGCATGAAAATGCGGCTTTGGCTGATGGCGGGCCTGTGTTTCTTGGCGGCTTGCGCGACCGAACCCAATGCCACAACGCCCAAAACTGTGGGGCAGGTGGATCTGTCCCGCTATGCAGGGCTTTGGCACGAAGTGGCCCGCTTGCCGACAAGTTTTCAGGATAGCGCGCGCGTGCGCTGTGAAGCCGTGACGGCACAGTATCAGCTGCGCCCCGATGGCGCGGTGGATGTCCTCAATCGCTGCCGCAACGCGGCCGCAGGCGGGCAGGAACGCAGCGCCCGCGCCGTTGCCTATAGCGCCAGCCCCGGGAATGACCGGCTGCGCGTCAGCTTCTTCTGGCCGTTTTTTGGCGATTACTGGGTGATTGGCCTCAGCCCGGATTATCGCTGGGCCGTGGTGGGCGCGCCTGGGCGCGATTACCTTTGGATCCTGTCGCGTGATCCGGTCATGGCCGAGGATACCTATGCCGAGGCCGTGGCGATTGCGGCGCGAGAGGGCTTTCCGGTCACGCAGTTGCAGCGCACGGTCCAACCTTAGGCTTGGTTCAGGCGTTCCCGAATTTTACTGGAACAAGGCGCCTTCAACCCAGTTCGAAACTCGTTATCCCGTAAATCTTCTCCAATGGCAGGGCCGGGGCCTGGCCCGCATACATGCGCGCGGTTTCGAAGGCCGGGGTCATGCCGGCGCTTTCCGCCATGGCGCGGGCATCGGCATTGGGTTCTGGCAGGTCCAGGAATACCGGGCCCTTTGGTGCCTGGGCCAGCAGGGCCGCGAAAAGCGCCCGCGCATGGGCTGGGCTTTCGGCAAAAAGCGGGCCGATCTTGGCGCCTTCGCGGCAGGGCCGCAGCACGGCAAGCCCCTTGAGGACCCCGGCATCTGGCAGGGCCAGCGCGATATGGCCCGGCGCCGTCAGCCAGGCTTGCAGAAACGCCTCTCGCCCGGCCGGGAAGAAGTGCCGGTCATAAGCCGCGATCAGCGCAAAAGGCAGGCTCGCGGCCGGCACGGGCGCCGGCCCTGCTGGTACCAGGGGCATGATCGGCGCGGCCGAGCCGTAGCGGATATTGCGGTGAAGCAAGGCGAAGCCTGATCGGCGGTAATTCTCCTGCTGGGCCACCACGCCATCCAACCCAATCACCCGTCCCGCCAAATGGCGCATGCCCGCTTGCCACAAGGCCCAGCCATAACCCTGGCCGCGAAAACCGGGGCGAATAAGGTAGAAGCCGATAAAGCCGAAATCCGACCCGTATCGCACGGCCGAAATGCAGCCGATGGGCTCCCCCGCGATCTCGCCTATCAGGAAGCCGGCAGGATCGGCGGCAAAGAAACAGGCGGCATCGGCCAGACCAGGATTCCAGCCCTCCGCCGCCGCCCAATCCAGCGCGAGGGTCAAATCTTCCGGCCGCATCGGGCGAATGGTCAGGTTCATGGGGGCCTCACATTGGCTTGGTCGCGTGGCAGCAAATGCCCGTTCTTGATGTGGCGCAAGAAGCCCCCGACGCAGCCTTGCTAGGAGAAAGGCCCGTAGCAGAGGAAGATATCATGCGCGCGCGCGATTTGATGACGACCAGCCTGGTGACGATTCCCCCCGATGCGCCGCTTGAAGCGGTGGCACGGGTATTGGCGGACCGGGGTGTTTCCGGCGCCCCGGTGGTGGATGCTTCCGGCACTTTTCTCGGCATGATTACCGAAGCCGATCTGATCCGCCGCCTTGCCGCCAAGGAAGATGCGCCGAAATCCTGGGTGGCCGGGCTATTTGCCTCGGCGGCGGATCAGGCGGCGCGCTTCGCCCGCACCCATGGCCATCGGGCACGAGATGTCATGACAACAGAGATCGCCTCGGTCGGGGAGGATACCTCGATTGAACATGTGGCCCATATCATTGAAGACAAAAAGATCCGCCGCGTGCCGGTACTGCGGGATGGCAAGCTTTTGGGGGTGGTTTCCCGGTCTGACCTGATCCGTGCCTTGCTCACCGCCCCGGCCAGCTTGGCGGCCGATGCCCCGGATGAACGCATCCGGCGCGACCTCGCCATTGCCATGCGCAATGAGCCCTGGGTCGATACCTACTTCATCTTTCCTGATGTACAGAACGGGCAGGTGACCTTCCACGGCTTCTGCCGGGC
>JBDKIR010000193.1:0-4146 GCA_039797035.1 Pseudomonadota bacterium
CGACCTGCATCTTGATGGCGCGATAACCCTGTTCGATGTAATGCTTCGCTTTCGCGATCATGCCATCGCCGCGCGCGCCCCGGAAACAGCCGCTGCCATAGATTGGGATTTCCGACCGGTAGTGTCCCCAAAGCCGATGCAAGGGCTGCCCGGCGGCCTTGCCCAGAATATCCCAAAGCGCGATGTCAATCGCCGATTGCGCCATCATGGCCACCCCGCCGCGCCCGCCGGTCAGTGTCGCGCGCCACAAATCGCGCCAGATCGCCTCAATTTCTGAGGCATCGCGCCCGATGATGCGCGGTGCCAAGGCTTCCGCGATGCAGGCGCCGATGGTGCGTTGCAATGGCAGGTTCAGCAGATGGAGATAGCCCATGCCCCTAATGCCTGATTGCGTGGTGATTTCCACCACCACCAGATCACGCATCGGCCCCAGCGCATGGCCAGCCAGCCAGGGGTCATCCGCCCAGGGCATTTGCAGCAGCGTGGTTTTCACCTCGCGTATCGTCAGATCGGCCATATCGGTTTCCTTCCCTGGGGCAGGCGGCCCCTTTTGCGGCAAGCATCGGGCGATATGGCGCGGCCGGTCAATCAGGCCCTGCGACGCGGCCTGCGGAGCGTGTATAAAACCACCCCTGACTGAGGCCCCGCATGTCGCTTCGATTCGCCCTGACCCATCGCAGCACCTATCGCTATGCCCGCGCGGTGGGGCTTGGCCCGCAGCTTATTCGTCTGCGTCCGGCGCCGCATTGTCGCACGCCGATCCTGTCCTATGCGCTGGCGGTGGAACCCGCGGCGCATTGGCTGCATTGGCAGCAAGACCCGCTTGGGAATTTCATGGCGCGTGTGCTGATGCGCGAACCGGTCACGGTATTCAGCGTCACGGTTGACCTCACCGCCGAAATCGCGCCCATCAACCCGTTTGATTTTTTCATTGAACCCACAGCCGCCATTTGGCCCTTCAGCCCGGAACCCTGGCTCGCCGAACAGCTTTTGCCCTATCGTCGGCTTGAACCGTCTGGCCCTTTGCTTGACGCGTTTCTCCAGGAAATACCGCGCACGCCGCAAGACAGTGTCGCCTTCCTGGTCAGGCTGACCGCGCTTTTGCATCAGCGCATTGCCTATGTGAAACGCCCGGAAGCCGGGGTTTGGGGCAGTGAGGAAGTTCTCCGCGAAGGGCGCGGTTCCTGCCGGGATTCCTCCTGGCTCCTGGTGCAAATCCTGCGGCGGCTTGGCTTTGGGGCGCGCTTTGTTTCTGGCTATTTGATCGAACCAGCCATGCTGGGGCGCGATGATGCGGAACTGCACGCCTGGGCAGAGGCTTATCTGCCCGGGGCAGGGTGGATCGGGCTTGACCCGACCTCTGGCCTGCTCGCTGGTGCGGGGCATATTCCGCTGGCCGCCGCGCCAGACCCCGCGGCCGCGGCGCCCATTTCCGGCATGCTGGAACCGGTGGACACCGATAGCCGCTTTGAATTGACGTTGCGGCGCTTGCCGGCGGGGGCGGATATCCCCCCAGCGTCACCCGCGCCATAAGGTCGCCGAAAATGTCTACTGCCCCCGCCAGCCCGCTGATGCCGCCCTATTTCGGCCAGTGGGAAACGCCGGGCCTGATCGATGCCATCATCACCGGCGCTTGCCGGGCGGAAGATGATCCTGCCTGGGCTGCTTCCGGCGCTGAAAGCCCGCAGGATTACGCGCGCTGGGCGGAACATCTCTGTGGTGTGGCGTGCCTGCGCATGGCGCTGGCCGCGCGCGGCATCACCCCGCCCCGCGCCCGTGATCTGGCGCGGGTGCTGACAGGCTATGGCGCCTATGTCGAACAGGCGGATGGCTTCATTCGCGGCCTGATTTACGCACCGGCCATTAACTGGCTCAGGGAAGCGCATGGCCTGGCCAGCGAAATCATCCTGGACCGTGCGGCGGAAGACATCCCGCCCTTGCTGGCGGATGGCGGGCTTTTCATCGCCTCTGTCCATCCAGCCATTCGCCGCCCGGCGGAACCTGCCCCGGGCACGGGGGGGCATCTGGTGCTGGTCTTTGGTGCGGCAAGCGGCCTGCTGCGCCTGCATAATCCTTCCGGCCATGATGCCGCGTCCCAGGCCGATGCACGCGTGCCCATCGGCGATTTTGCGCGGTTCTTTGCCGGGCGCGGCATTTGGCTGCCGCCCGCGCGGTAGATCACCTTCTGGGGCCTTTGACGCGCCCCATCGGGCATAAGCGCGCTTGCCAAAAGCCACTTCATTCTGGCATTGCAATTGCTTCGAAAGTGAAATCAAGGAAGCCATGCGGGCGCCTTTGGCCTCAGTCATTTGCTGGATGATGTTTGCGGGCTGCGCGCTTGGCGCCAGCAGCGCCTGGGCGCAGCAGACGGGGCGTGTCATCACCGGTATTCCCGGCACCACCGTACAGCGCGCCGCTGATGGGGTGCTTGGCTTGCTTGGCTATAATGTTGTGCCGGATGTCACGGCATCCTCGCTCAGTATCAGTCGTGGCGGGCAGCAGGATACCGGGTTGCAGACCACGCAATTCGGCCTGGGGTTCACCGTGGACCCGGATTTTCCGCTCTATCTGGAAGGGTTTCTTGGCTATTCGCGTTATGATCCGCGCTTCATCTTTTCTGAAGGCGCGCAGAGAACCGTCCTGCCGACGCGCTGGAATAATTTTTCCGGCACCATTGGCGTTGGGTGGGATTTCCCCATCATTGAAGGCTTGGTGTTTCGCCCGATTGTGAATGCCGCGCTCGGCCATGTGGAAAGCGATGTCTCCTTGCTGGGGCGCTTGCTGGAACTGAAGCTGGATCGGGAATTGGCCTTTCTGCATCGCGGGCGGATGAATGCCTATGGCCTTGGTGGATCGGTCATGCTGGATCTGAACATTCCCCGCCCCGGCTACGAAATTGACCTGGAGCTGCGCTATACGGATATTCGCCTGACAACTTTTGGGGATACGAATTCCCTGGTCCGTGGCGAGTCAGAGGCGAAAACGGCGAATATCTGGGGCCGGGTCCGTTGGCCGATGGATGTCGAAATGTTCAGCCGCCCCATGCGCTGGGTCGTGGATTTTTCCCATTCGCGCTTCTTTGGTGATCAGGTGGCGCTTGGCTTTGATCATTTGACCAAGATTGGCGGCGGCATTGAAATGAATGTGGGGCGTTATGAATTGGGCGTGTGGGATTTCAACATGCAATCCATCCGCATCGTGGCGCGTTACCTTTTCGGCAATAATGTCTCCGGCGCCTCGATTGGGCTGGCGGTGTCCTTCTGAACCTTGCGCCCGCGCTGCCCCCCGCCCATCTTCGCCCCATGCCTGACAGCCTGATCATCCGCCCCGATCCCGCCGATCCGCGCCTGACGCGCCGCGTCACCGGGCGTGACCATACCGGTGCGGCGATTGAAGCGAGCGTCACGGTGGAACGCCCGCTCACGCTATTTTTGAACGGGCAGGAAATCGTCACCATGATGACGATTGGCGACCGGCCAGAGGATTTGGCGCTCGGCTATCTGCTCAATCAGGGCATGCTGCTGGCCGATGATGACGTCATTGGTGTGGATTATGATGATGATCTGGCTGTCGTGATTGTGCGCACCGCGCGGCGGACGGATTATGAGGAAAAGCTGCGCAAGAAAACCCTCACCTCAGGCTGCGCCCAGGGCACGGCCTTTGGTGATTTGATGGAAGGCTTTGCGGAAGCGAAATTGCCGCGCGCGGAACTGCGCACGTCCTGGCTTTATCGCTTGCTGCATCGGATCAATTCCCTGCCGACGCTTTATCTGGAAGCCGGCGCCATTCATGGCTGCGCGCTGTGTCGGCAGGATGAACCACTGGTCTATATGGAAGATGTCGGGCGCCATAACGCGGTGGATAAGATCGCGGGCTGGATGTTCCGCAACAAGGAAGCGCCTGGCGACAAGATTTTCTACACCACCGGGCGTCTGACGTCCGAGATGGTGATCAAGACCGTGCGCATGGGCATTCCCATTCTGGTGTCACGTTCCGGCTTCACCGCCTGGGGTGTGGAGCTCGCGCGCGAAGCGGGCGTGATGCTGATCGGGCGCTGCAAGGGCAAGCGCTTTGTCGCCTTATCCGGGGAAGACCGCATCATTTTCGATGCCGATCTGCGCTATGTCGAAGAAGAAAGCGCCAAGC
>JBDKIR010000194.1:0-3983 GCA_039797035.1 Pseudomonadota bacterium
GCCCTGGTGATCCCGGTGGGCGGCGGCGGGCTTTGCGCCGGCGCGGCCATCGCCGCGGCCGAACTCCGCCCCGGCCTGCCGGTTTTTGGGGTGGAGGTGGAATTCTACCCCGCCATGGCGCAGCGCCTGGCCGGCAAGCCCGTGCAGGTCGGCGGCCCGACCATCGCGGAAGGCATCGCCGTGCGCGATGTGGGCGAAACGCCCCTCGCCATTCTGAAGAAGCTCGGCGTTGAGGTGCTGGTGGTGCCGGAACGCGCGGTGGAGCAAGCCATCGTCCTGCTCGCCGAAGGTGCGAAGGTGCTGGCGGAGGGCGCCGGCGCGGCCGGGCTTGCTGCCATCCTTGCCTTCCCGGAACGCTTCGCGGGCAAGACCGTGGGCACCACGGTCTGTGGCGGCAATATCGACCCGCGCATTCTGGCCAATGTGCTGCTGCGTGAGCTTCTGCGCGATGGGCGCATCCTTCGGCTGCATCTGGATATCCCAGACCGGCCCGGCGTGCTGGCCGATATCGCCACCCGCGTCGCCGCTGCTGGCGGCAATGTGATCGAAGTCAGCCACCAACGGCTTTTCGCCGCCCCCAGCGTGCAAAGCGCCGAATTGGAACTGATGATCGAAGTGCGCGACACGGCCCAAGGCGATGCGATTATCGCAGCGCTTGAAGCGGGGGATTACGTCGTGCGGCGGGGCTGAAGGCCCGGTCGCCACCTGGACTTGGTGCGGCGCAACGCGCAAGCTTGCCCCGCAAATCAGGGGAAACACGCGATGGAACTCAGGGGCAAAGTCGCCTTGGTCACGGGCGGGAATGGCGGGCTGGGGCAGCGCATCTGCCACGCCCTCGCGCGCGAAGGCGTGCACATCGCGGTCATGTACGCGCAAAGCAAGGACCAGGCGGAGGGCGTTGCGCGAGACCTCGCCAGCCAATATCAGGTCAATGCGGCCGCCTTTGGCTGCGACATCACCGATGGCGCGGCGGTTGAAAAACTGATCGCGGCGGTGACCGCTCGCTTCGGGCGGCTTGATATTCTGATCAATGACGCGGCCTTCAATAAATCCGTGCCCTTCCAGGACCTCGATAGCCTGACTGTCGAACTCTGGGAAAAAATCATGGCGGTCAACCTGACGGGCCCCATGCGGCTGATCAAGGCGGCGGCACCGGCGCTCAAGGCCAGCGGCGCGGGGCGGATCGTCAATATCTCCTCAGTCGCCGGGCTGGGGCCGACCGGGTCTTCCATCGCCTATGCCGTGTCCAAGGCCGGGCTGATCCATCTGACCCGCTGCATGGCCGTGGCACTCGCGCCGGAAACGCTGGTGAATTGCGTCGCCCCCGGCCTGCTGGAAGGCACCCGCGCCACCGCGAACCTCCGCCCGGAACAGATCGAACGCTCCGCCGCATCTTCCCTGCTGCAAAAGGCTGCCGATAAGGATGATTGCGCCGATATGGTCGTGACGATGTGCCGGACTGACACCATGACCGGCCAGACTATTGTGATCGATGCGGGACGGATTTTCCATTGAAGCGCGCAGCCCCGCCCAGGACCTGTCGCTAAATAGGTTGCGTGTAAGGGGTTAAATTTCTATCCTGGGTTGCATATTGCTCAGCCTGGGAGAAACCCCTTGCCCCGCCTTGCCCCCCTGCTTGCCTTGCCGCTGCTGCTCCTCCTCGGCTGCGCTTCCGCGACCCAAACCTATGCGCCAGATGGCCGCACCGCCCATGCGGTGGATTGCGGCGGGCTTTGGCGCGATTGGGGGGCCTGCATGGAACGCGCCGGGGAGATTTGCGGCGGGCGCGGCTATGATGTCCTGTCGCGCGATACGGACCGCAACCGCTCCGGCGGCTATGCGCGGTATGGCTCGGCGGGGGGCGGCAATTACACCAGCACCCATACGCGCAATATGCTGATCGCCTGCCGCGGACCGCAGCAGGCGCGGGCGAGTTAGCGCCCGTGCAAGCCCAGCGGAAAGACAGGGGTCACCGGCAAGGGCGCGCAATTCATGCTCAGACGTTGAAGCGGAACAGCATCACATCGCCATCGCGCACGAGATATTCCTTGCCTTCAACGCGCATCTTGCCGGCTTCCTTGGCACCCTGTTCGCCACCCAGGCCCACATAATCATCAAAGCCGATGGTTTCCGCCGCGATGAAGCCGCGTTCAAAATCGCCATGGATCACGCCGGCCGCCTGCGGCGCCTTCATGCCTTTCAGAATGGTCCAGGCACGCGCTTCCTTCGGGCCCACGGTGAAATAGGTGATCAGCCCAAGCAGCGCGTAACCGGCGCGGATCACGCGATCCAGCCCGCTATCCTCAAGCCCCAGGGAAGACAGAAACTCCCCCCGATCCGCCTGCGGCATTTGGCTGATTTCCGCTTCAATGGCGGCCGAAACCACCACCGCCTGCGCGCCTTCCGCCTTGGCGCGTTCAAAGACGCGTGCCGATTGCGCATTGCCTGTGGCGGCAGAGCCTTCTTCCACATTGCAGACGTAAAGCACCGGCTTTGTTGTCAGTAATTGCAGGCGCTTCGCGGCTTCTTCCGCACCTGCCGGCACCGCGGTGCGCGCCGGGCGGCCCGCTTCCAGCGCGGCCTTGATCGGTTCAATCAAGGCCATTTGCGCCAGCGCTTCCTTGTCGCCACCGCGCGCGCGCTTCACCAAACCCTGCGCGCGTTTCTCAAGGCTATCCAAATCCGCCAGCATCAATTCGGTTTCAACCGTATCGGCATCGCGCAGCGGATCGATGCTGCCTTCAACATGCGTCACATCGCCATCTTCAAAGCAGCGCAGCACATGCACAATCGCATCCACTTCGCGGATATTGGCAAGGAACTGGTTACCCAGACCTTCACCCTTGGAAGCGCCACGCACCAAGCCCGCGATATCCACGAATTCCAAACTGGTCGGCACGGTTTTTTGTGATTTGCCAATCCGCGTCAGCGTATCCAAACGCGGATCCGGCACCGCCACGCGCCCAACATTGGGTTCAATGGTGCAGAAGGGATAATTCGCCGCCTGCGCCGCCGCAGTTTGCGTCAGCGCATTGAACAGCGTGGATTTGCCAACATTCGGCAGGCCCACAATGCCGCAATTGAAACCCATCTTTATGCTCCCGGCGCGGCGGGCCAGGCGGCACGCAGCGCATTCCAAAATGTCTCGGCAACAACACCGGCGGCGATACGCGCGGCACCATCATCACTGATCGGCATCAGCGCCGCGGCCCGCAAATGCGCGGCAATTTCCGGCAAGGGCAATGCCATGCCCAAGAGTGCAGCGCTGCTGGCTTCTGCCGCCCGCACCGCATCCGCCGCCTGGGCGCGTAATTGTCGTGCAATCAACAGCAGCGCCGCCGCCATGGCGCTGGCGCGGCGCGCTTCTTCGCGCGGCAGATCACTATCCGCCAGATCAAGCGCAGCATGGAGTTGCGTAGCCGCCGCCGCCAGCGCGCCCGCTTCACGCACCAAGGCAGCGGCCAGCAAAGCGGCACCATTGGCGCGATCTTCGGCGCTTGGGCCCATCATATCCAGGCTGAAGGCGTCTTCGGCTTCCATCACTTCTCCTGCGTCAGCAGGGCGACACGGGTCATGAATTCCTCGGTCTTCAGCGCGGCCAGAAGCGGCGCGGCATCGGCCAGCGCATCCAGCAGCCGCACCACCCAATCCTGATCCACCTTGGCAAAATTGCCGAGCACATGGCCCGTTACCGCATCCTTATGGCCCGGGTGGCCGATGCCCAAGCGCACCCGCCAAAATTCAGCGGAGCCAAAAGCGCGGCGCATATCCTTCAAGCCATTATGCCCGGCAACACCACCACCCATTTTCACGCGCATCTTGCCGGGGGCAAGGTCCAGCTCATCATGAAAGGCAATCACGGCTTCCGGCGGAATTTTCAGGAAGGCCGCGGCAGGCTGCACGGAATCGCCACTCGCATTCATATAAGTCTGCGGCTTCAAGGCCAGAATGCGCACGCCCGCAATGGTGCCTTCCGCCACTTC
>JBDKIR010000195.1:0-5517 GCA_039797035.1 Pseudomonadota bacterium
TCGCGCGTGAGGGCTGCGATATTGTGCTTTCAGCGCGTGATCCGGCGGCACTCGCGACCGCCGCCGATAAGGTGCGCGCACTCGCACAGGTGCGGGTTGAAACCCTCGCCGCTGATCTTTCCAAGGTGGAAGAACGCGAAAGGCTGCATGCGGCCTTTCCGGATATTGATGTGCTGGTGAACAATGCCGGCGCCATTCCTTCCGGGCGCTTGCAGGATATTTCCATCCAGCGTTGGCAGGAAGCCTGGAGCCTGAAGGTGTTTGGCTATATTCATCTGTGCCAGCTCTATCTGCCAGCGATGGAAGCGCGCAAGGCCGGCGCGGTTGTGAACATTATCGGCATGGCCGGGCGTTCACCCAAGGCGGGCTATATCTGCGGCGGTGCGGGCAATGCATCGCTGATTGCCTTCACTCAGGCTTTGGGCGCCGCGACGCAAGCCAATGGCGTGAAGGTTGTTGGCATCAACCCAGCGGTGACCAAGACCGATCGCATGATCACGCAGGCGCGCGTCAATGCGAAGCTGAAATTCGGCGATGAGGAACGCTGGGCGGAAACCATCACCGGCCTGCCCTTCAATCGCCCGATTGAATCAGCCGAAATCGCCGATCTAGCGGTGTTTTTGGCGAGCCCCCGTGGCGTATATGTGAATGGCACGGTGGTGGATGTGGATGGTGGGGGGATGTGGCGCGCCTGACGCGTCACTTCTTCCAGGGCGTGCGCCGCCACATCTCGCCATAGGTGGCGTATTGCTCATCGACGAAGCCGCGCATGGTGGCGCGGTTCATGTGCCGCACGATCAGGAAATCCCGTTCCGCCATGGCGCGGAAATCCGGATCTTCCGCCGTGCGGCGCACCGCTTCTTCCCAACGCGCCAGAATGGGTTCCGGTGTTGCTGCGGGCAGGGCAAAGCCGCGCGCGGAACTCGCGGCCAGAGGAAAACCTGCCTCCGCCACGGTCGGTAAATCCCCCGCCTTGTCCCAGCGCTGCTTCTCCATAAGCGCCAATACGCGCAGGCTGCCTTGCAAATGCGCGCGCACCGTCAGGCTGACGGTGGAGATCGAACCCACCACATGCCCGCCTTGGACCAATTGCATCGCTTGGCCGGCGCCGGTGGTGGGCAGCCAGGTGAAGCGCGCGCCGGTGGCGTTTTCCAATTGCATCAGCGCCAGATGCGGCGTGCTGCCAATGCCCGCACCCGCCATGGTGATTTCCTCGGGCCTTGCGCGCGCGGCGGTGATCAGATCGCCAAGGCTACGATACGGGGCATCGGGGGCAACAAAAATCGTATAGGGTTCATCAGTCAAAAGCCCGACATAGGCGAAGCTTTCCACGCGATAGCGCGGCGTATTGTCATGCAGCGCCGTCACCAAGGCCGGTAGGGAGACCAGCGCGGCGATGCGCCCATCCGCCGGAGCCGCCGCAACCTCATTCAACATGATCATGCCGCCGGCACCGGGGCGGTTGACGATGATGATCTGCCCGCCCAGGTATTTTTCCAGAAATGGCGCGGCCATGCGTGCGGCAAGGTCGATATTCCCGCCGGCAGTGAAGCCCACCATGATCTGGATCGGTCGTTCCTGTGCATGGGCCAGAAGGGCAGGGGCGGCCAAGCCGGTTGTCAGAATCATGCGCCTGCCCAACATCGCGAAATCTCCCCCGATCCACCTGGGATTTCAGCGCGCCCAGGCCGCATCAGGCAAGGAAAAAACTTGCGCAACGGGCCGCTTGATCTAGTCTTGCTGTTCCTGCCCGGTGAGGAGACCGCCCATGCTGCGTTTCAGTAATTTCCTCTTCCCCGAAAGCCGCGACCCTGCCGGTGATGCCCGTGTCATTGCCGAAAGCATTGCGGAGGCCAAGCTTTGTGACGAATTGGGCGTGGAGGTTCTGTGGCTCGCCGAACATCATTTTGATGGCAATTGCGCTTATGTCGATCCTGTTACCTTTGCGGCGGCGGTGCTTTCCGCAACGAAGCGCATCAAGGTTGGCTTCGCGGTGGCACAGGTTTCACTGCATCACCCGATGCGCTTGGCCGAACAGATGTCGCTGCTCGATAATCTTTCTGGCGGGCGGGTGATTGTTGGGCTGGGGCGGGGGACGGCATATAATATTTATGAATATCAGGGCTATGGCATTCCCGCGGAAGAAGCGCTTGCGCGCTATGAAGAAGCGGAAGAAATCATGTTGCGCGCCTGGACCAGCCCGAATGGTTTTCAGCATCAGGGACGCTTCTGGAATTTGAAAGTGCCGCGGCTTCGCCCGGAGCCCTTCACCAAGCCGCATCCCTATGTGATCCGCGCCGCATCCAGTGAAGATGGTGCCTTGCATCTTGCACGACGGGGCCTGCCGTTTTTGATGAATGTGCAATCGCTGGAAACCACGCAAAAGCGCCTGGGCGCCTATAGTGCGGCGATGCAGGAAGCGGGTTTCAATGCCGCGCATATCGCCCATTGCCTCGCGGAAAGCTGGGTGTGGCGCAATGTGGTGGTGGCGGAAACGGATGCGGAAGCGCGCCGCATCGGCATTCCCGCCTTTGAAGCCATGCAGGCGCAGCGCAAGGCGTTGCGTGAGAAGGTGCAGGCAGAACAGGGTGTCATCCTGAAAAAGGAAACCGCACCACCGGCCCGGGTCAATCCTGAACATGCGCTGATCTGTGGCGCACCGGAAACGGTGGCCGCGCGCATGGCGGAAATCGAAGCAACCGGCGTTGGTGGTGTGATCTGTTCCTTCCGGCTTGGTCCCATGAGTGCGGCAGAGACCAACACATCAATCCGCCTATTCATGGAAAACGTCGCGCCCCGTTTCAGGGGACCGATGCAACAAGCGGCCGAATAGGGCGCTTCAAACCACAAGGCACAAAAGGCCAGGGAGGGCATCATGCGGTTCAAGGGGAAGATTGCCATCATCACCGCGGCGGCCAGCGGCATTGGCCGCGCAAGCGCTGATATCATGGCGGCCGAGGGTGGCCTGGTGGTCATGGTGGATAAGGATGAAGCGAAACTGAAAGCTGCTGTCACGGCCATTAATGGCGGCATTGCCGCCCATGGCGGTGCTGCGGAGGCCATGCCGGCCGATGCGCTGGATGAAGCGCAAGTGCATGCGTTGGTCGCGGATGTCGCCCGCCGACATGGGCGAATTGATATTCTGGTGAATGCGGTTGGCGGCAGCACCATCATTGCCAACCCTGCGGCCACCACCGAAAAATTGACGCTGGCCGAATGGCAGGCGCTGCTGCATTTCAACCTGACCGGGACTTTCCTGTTCACCCATGCGGTATTGCCCGTGATGCAGCGCCAAAAGGCCGGCAAGATCGTCAATCTTGCCTCCATCGCCGGGCGGGGGCTGAGTGAGGCCAGTTCTTCGGCTTATGCCGCCGCCAAGGGAGGCATTTCGGCTTTCACCAAAAAACTCGCCATGGAACAGGGCGCGCATGGCATCAACGTAAACGCCATTGCGCCGGCCACCACACTGACAGAACGCATCGGTCCGCGCTGGCATCAGAAGCCGCCAGAAGAACGCGAAGCCGATATCAACCGCACGCCATTGCGCCGCATGGGCCTTGCGTCCGATCAGGCAAAGGTTTTGTGCTTCCTTGCCTCGGCCGATGCGGATTTCGTCACGGGCCTCACTATTGATGTGACCGGGGGCATTTGATCATGGCGGAGAAGATTGGTTTTGTCGGCCTGGGTGCCATGGGTGGGCCCATGGCGCGCAATCTGTTGAAGGCTGGTTACGGCGTTGTTGTGCATGATCTTGATGCGCGCAAGGTGCAATCCCTGTCAGAGGCCGGGGCAGAAGTGGCGCATGCGCCGGAAGCGATAGCGCGGCAATGCCGCCATTCCATTTGCATGGTGGAAACCACCGCACAGGCTGAAACCGTGATCCGTGGCTTTGCCGCTGGTGCCACGCCCGGCCATATCGTGATTTGCATGAGCACGGTTGATGTCACGGCCTTGCGTGCGCTTGGCGCGGAATTGGCCGCCAAGGGCATCATGCTGTTGGATGCGCCAGTCTCTGGTGGCACCAAGGGCGCTGAAGCCGGTACGCTTTCAGTGATTTGCGGTGGGCCGCTGGAGGCCTTTAGCGCGTGTGAAGCCATGTTCCGCGCCATGGGCGCCAATGTGTTTCACATGGGCGATCTTGGCGCAGGCCTCGCCATGAAACTCATCAATAATATGCTCTTGCAGATCCAGGTGGTCGCGATTGCGGAAGGCATGGTGTTGGGGGCCAAGGCCGGGCTTGATCTCTCCCGCGTGATGGAAGTGCTGCGCGTCAGTACAGGCCGGTCAGAGGCCTTGGAACGCGCCGGCCCACGCATGGTGGCGCGGGATTTCTCAGCCTCCGGCACCACAGATATTTCCTACAAGGATCAGGAATTGCAAACCGCCTTGGCGAAGGCCTTGGGCGTGCCGATGTTGCTCGCGAATGTGTCGCAGCAATTCTACCAGATGGCGCGCACAGCGGGTTACGGCAAGGAAGATGGCTCAGCCGTGGTGAAGGTGATTGAAAACCTGGCCGGGATCAAAATCGGCGCTACCTAGCACTATTGTGGCGCGGCTGAAGCGCCCTTCAGCCGCGCGGAGATGTGCAGGGACGCTTGGCGTTGTTTCAGGCCCGTGCGGGGGCGATCATTTCCGCTTTGCCGAGTGCATTAAGTGCCGTCGCGACAATATGCGGCGCATTCAACGCAGCCTGGTCGTATTGCTTGCGTGGCGCGTCATGGTCAATGAAGGTATCGGGCAGGCACATGGGGCGGATCTTGAGACCGCGATCCAATAAGCCACGCGTCGCCAGATGCTGCATGACAATGCCGCCAAAGCCCAGCATGGAGCCTTCTTCGATCGTGATCAGCACTTCATGTTCCCGCGCCAGGCGTTCCACCAGGGCGGCATCCAAGGGCTTGGCAAAGCGTGCATCAGCCACCGTGCAGGAAAGCCCATGCGTCGCCAATTCATCCGCGGCCTTCAGGCATTCCTGCAGGCGCGCACCATAAGACAGGATGGCGATGGAATTGCCTTCGCGCAGGACGCGGCCCTTGCCGAGTTCCAGCACGGAACCCCGCGCGGGCAATTCAAGCCCGAAGCCCTCACCACGCGGATAGCGGAAGCCGGTCGGCCGATCATCAATCGCCGCAGCTGTTGCGACCATATGCATCAGCTCCACCTCATCCGCGGCGGCCATCAGCACCATATTGGGCAGGCAGCCGAGATAGGCGATATCGAAAGACCCCGCATGGGTCGCGCCATCGGCACCGACCAAGCCCGCACGGTCCATGGCGAAACGCACCGGCAGCGATTGCAGCGCCACATCATGCATGATCTGGTCATAGGCGCGTTGCAAGAAGGTGGAATAGATTGCGCAGAAAGGCTTGAGCCCTTCGGTCGCAAGCCCCGCCGCGAAAGTCACTGCATGCTGTTCGGCGATGCCGACATCAAAGCTGCGGCGCGGAAATTTCTTGGCGAATAGATCAAGCCCGGTGCCGGATGGCATGGCGGCATTGATGGCAACGATGCCGTCAT
>JBDKIR010000196.1:0-4252 GCA_039797035.1 Pseudomonadota bacterium
CAACCGTGGATGTGCTGGAAAAGCGCGTCGCGGCCTTGGAAGGTGGTGTGGCGGCGCTGGCGCTTGGTTCCGGCCAGGCAGCGACCACCTTTGCGGTGATGAATTTATGCGAAGCGGGGGATAATATTGTTTCCTCCACCGATCTTTACGGCGGCACCTGGAACCTTTTCGCCAATACGCTGAAGCAATTTGGCATTGAAGTGCGCTTCGTGGACCCGGCCGATCCGGAAGGCTTTGCGCGCGCGACGGATGCGCGCACACGTGCCTATTACGCGGAAACCCTGCCCAACCCGAAGCTGCAAGTCTTCCCGATTGCGGAAGTGGCGGCGATTGGTCGGAAGCTTGGCATTCCGCTGATCATGGACAATACGGCGGCACCGGTGATCTGCCGCCCGCTTGATCATGGTGCGGCGATTGTCATGCATTCCACCACCAAATGGATTGGCGGGCATGGCACCAGCATTGGCGGCATGGTGGTGGATGGTGGCAATTTCGATTGGGAAGCCTATGGCGATCGCTTCCCGACGCTGAACAAGCCCGATCCTTCCTATCATGGCGCGGTATGGACCCAAGCGGTGAAGCCGCTGGGCCCGATTGCCTACATCATCCGCATGCGCACCTGCCTGCTGCGTGATCTGGGCGCGCCGATGGCGCCGATGAATGCCTTCCTGTTCCTGCAAGGCATGGAAACCCTGCCGCTGCGCATTGAACGCCATTGCGCCAATGCCACGCGCGCCGCAGCCTTCCTGGCGCAGCATCCGGCGGTGACGCGGGTGATCCACCCATCCCTGATGGAAGGCGAAAGTCGCCGCCGCGCGGATGCCTATTTGCGCGGTGGGCATGGCAGCCTGATGGGGATTGAACTCAAGGGCGGCAAGGAAGCCGGGCAGCGCTTTATTGAGGCGCTGAAAATGTTCTACCACGTGGCGAATATCGGCGATGCGCGCAGCCTTGCGATCCATCCGGCCACCACGACGCATAGCCAATTGGATGAAAGCGAACAGGCGGCATCGGGTGTGACACCTGGTTATGTCCGGCTTTCCATCGGCATTGAGCATATTGACGACATTCTCGCGGATCTTGATCAGGCGCTGAAGGCGGCCCAGGCATGAACGCTGATCGTCGCCGCATGGCCGCCGGGCTTGGCTTGACGGAGCCCGCCGCCCCCGCGCTTGGCGCCTTCCCCGCCATTCGCATGCGCCGCAATCGCTATGACGCCTGGACGCGCAAGCTGGTGGCGGAAAACGTGCTGAGTGTTGGTGATCTGATCTGGCCGATCTTCATCATGGAAGGCAGCAACACCATCATGCCGGTGGCTTCCATGCCGGGTGTGGTGCGCGTGACCATCGACAAGCTGGAAGAACATGTGGCGCCGGCGGTGAAGCTTGGCGTGCCAGCGGTCGCCCTTTTCCCGATGACCCCATCCGAGATCAAGGATGCGGAAGGCACGGAATCCACCAACCCGAATAATCTGATGTGCCGCGCATCGCGCCTTTTGAAGGCGAAGTTCCCGGAACTTGGCCTGGTGGGGGATGTGGCACTCGACCCCTATACCGATCACGGGCATGATGGCGTGATCCGTGATGGCTATGTCGCGAATGATGACACGCTGGCCATACTGACCGCGCAGGCGGTCAATCAGGCGGAAGCGGGCATTGATGTGATCGCGCCATCCGACATGATGGATGGGCGTGTGGCGGCCATTCGCGCCGCCCTTGATGCGCGGGGTTTCATCCATACGCGCATCATGTCCTATGCGGCGAAATATGCTTCCGCCTTCTATGGGCCGTTCCGTGATGCGGTGGGGTCTGGTTCTTCGCTTAAGGGCGACAAGAAAACCTATCAGATGGATCCCGCCAATACGGATGAGGCGATGCGCGAAGTGGCCATGGACCTCGCCGAAGGGGCGGATATGGTCATGGTCAAGCCGGGCATGCCCTATTTGGATATTGTGCGGCGCGTGCATGAACGCTTTGGCGTGCCAACCTTCGCGTATCAGGTGAGTGGCGAATACGCCATGATCGCCGGTGCCGCGCAGAATGGCTGGATTGATCGCGAACGCGCCATGATGGAAAGCCTTTTGGCGTTCAAGCGTGCTGGCGCGGCAGGGGTTTTGACCTATTTCGCCGTGGATGCGGCGCAAGTCCTGCGCCGTGGCTGAAAAAACGGAAGCGCTGCGCCGCCCCTGGCATGGCGCTTCCGACCATGCGGAAGATCCGGCGGTGGCCGCGCTGCGCTTGCAGCGCGCCGAGATTGACGCGCTGATGGCCTTTCGTGCCGCGCCAGATGATAGCGCAGATGCCATGGCTGCGTGGCAGCGCTTGGCGCAATTGCGGGCGGAACGTCTGGCCCTTTTGCCGGCCGAGGCACAGCAGCGCCTTCCGGCACTGCCACCCCCGCCACAGCGCCCCCAATCTGGTTGGCAGAAGCTGATAGGGCGCTTCAAATCCCGTTAAGGACGCCCGCTTGAAGGGAAGCGCATCGTAGCTTTAGGGTGGCGGTAGGCGGCCCATCAACGCCTCTGCCATGGCACGCTGGCCCTCAGGCATATCATCGCGCGCCAGAAGTCCGGCCAAGGCCGTGCGTGCTTCGTCCATACGCTGCGTGTTGATCAGCAATTCCGCCAGGGCCAGCACAGGTTCCGCCATGGCGGGCGCAAGCTGGGCCGCTTGCGCAAAGGCGCCGGCCGCTTCGGCCTGATTGCCGAGCTTGAGCCAGACACGCCCCAATACAAGGCGCAGTTCGGCGCTATTCGGATCCTGATCCAAGCCGCGACGGACCGCGAGCATGGCTTCACGCGGCCGGTTCATGGCCAGCAGAATATTGCCCTCATACAATAAGGCCCAAGGGTCACGCGGCTGCCCTGCCAAGGCTTTGCGGATTTCGCCCAGCGCTTCATCCAGCCGGCCCGCCTGAACATAAACCTCCGCCAAGGCGACATGGACCCAGACCGCGCGCGGGTCGAGTTGCTGCGCATGGCGATAATCCTCAAGCGCTGCATCCACCCGCCCCAGGCGAAATTGCGCAAGGCCACGCAAATACCAGGCAGCGCCCATGCTGGCATCCGCGCTGATCATGACTTCCGCAACTTCAAAGGCATCACGGGCCCGGCCCTCACGCAAATAGCTACGCCCGATCAAGCCGCGCGCGGTGTTTTCAGTGGCAAGATCACCCCCTGCCCCACGCAGCAGCGCGCGAAGCTTGTCGCGCACGATGGCCTGATTGGGTTCGGTCTGTGCCACATGCCAGGCGTAAAGCCGGGGTTGAATCACGCGCCAAATCTCGGGTGCCGCGCGCGCCAGCAATTGATCCACCGCATCCACCGATACGCCATCAATATCGGCAATCAGCCCCTGCCCCGCGAGCCGCAGGCGCAGCTTCAATTGTTCCCGTTCAAGCACCACCTCACCAGTGATGCGCCGGCTGGGTGTGCCGAAAACACTGCGCAACAAGGTAGCGAGTGCGCGCAGTGACAGCCCCGCGATCGGCACATTGAAATCCGGCTGATCACCGGCCAGTTCCAAACGCTGTTGGCCCAGCCTTTCAGCGGTGACGGTGTTTTGGACCAGCACCACCTGATCCAGCAGGCGCAGCGCCACGACATCCGGCGAAAGTCCCGCTTCCGCCAACCGCACTGGCACTTGGATGGGCGCGATTTCAATATCCTCACGCCGCATTTCGCGCAGCAGCAGCAATACGAAAGCCGCCGCCAATAACAGCGGCACGACGCGAAAGACGAAGTTGTAAAGCCCATCCCATAGCGCCACAATGAAGCCAATCAGCCCTTCCTTGCGTGGGGGCGTGGCTTCCTCATTCATGGCGTATTCAGGAAATCCTGGATGGCGGCGATTTGATCTGGCGCCATCAGCGCCGGCGCATGGCCCGCATCGGCAATTTCCAGCAGCTGCGCCTTTGGTTTCAGTGCCATTTCCGCGGCAATCGCCGCGGGCAGGATATCACTGCTGACACCACGCAGGATCAGCACCGGAATGGCGATGGCAGCCCAGAAGGGCGAAAGATCGATATCCGCGATATCATCGCTGCTGAAGGCTTGCGTGATCGCGGGATCATAATGCAGCCGCAGCGTCCCTTCCGCATCGCGGCGGGCCGAGGTTTCCGCCAAATGGCGCCATTCAGCATCGCTCAAGCTGCCAAAGGGGGCGTGGATATTGCGCAAATGCGCCTCAAGCGCGGCGATATCGGTAAAGCCTGGCGTCGGCCGATTGATGTAGTCACGGATGCGCTGCAAGGC
>JBDKIR010000197.1:0-4409 GCA_039797035.1 Pseudomonadota bacterium
CCATGCGCGCGCACGCGATGCGGTTTGGTCGGCGCTGGATGTTCCAAGCCTGACGGACGCGCTTTCATCCCTTGGGCTTGGCGTGCATGTCATCAGCAGCGCGGCCGAAGATCGACGACAATATCTGCTGCGCCCGGATCTCGGCCGCTGCCTGTCCGATAAGGATCGCCATGGCCTGCCGGTTCTGCCGGGCAGCATTGTCTGCGTGGTGGCTGATGGGCTTTGCGCCACGGGCGTGCAGCACCATGCCCCGGCGGTTCTTGCCGCACTGCTGCCTGCATTGATACGGGCCGGCTTCACCCCGGCCCCGCTGATCATCGCCGAACAAGCACGGGTCGCGCTTGGCGATGACGTTGCGGAGCATATGCAAGCCGCGGCCGTGATCATGCTGATTGGTGAAAGGCCCGGGCTTTCCGCCATGGATAGCCTTGGCCTTTACATCACCTGGGCTGCGCGGCGTGGCAGTACCGATGCCATGCGCAATTGCATCAGCAATATCCGCCCCGCCGGCCTGGCACCGGAAGCAGCTGCGGCCAAGGCGCTTTGGCTTTTGCTGGAAGCGCGCAAACTGGGCGCCACCGGGGTTGGCCTGAAGGATGAAATGCCAAGCCATTACCGGCTGGAATAGAAATTGGCCGCAATGGGCTTTCAGCTATTCCACGGCCTTTGCTGCCACAGGGCGCGATGCGCTACATCCGCTTCCTGCAGATAGGCAAGATAATCGGCGGAATTGAGGAAACGCAGCGGTTGATAAGTTCGCACACTCGCGTCGCGGAAATCCTTGTTGCGCAGCACCGCGTCAATGGCATTGGCAAGGCGCTGCGTCACTTCCGCCGGCAAGCCACGCGGCGCACCAACACCGCGGAGCGATCCGCCCCGCAGATCCAGGCCCGCTTCCCTGAAGCTTGGCACATCCGGCGCCAGTTCAGACCGGGTTGAGGCCATGACACCCAAAACCCGCCAGGGCTGCTGCTGCGCGAAGGTCAGGCTCTCACCCAGGCTTGCGGTGGTGACGTGAATATCCCGCCGCAACAAGGCCACCGCCGCCGGCGCTGAGCCCGCATAGCTCACGCATTCAAACCGAATGCCCGCGGCCTTTTCCAGCAGAAGCGCACTGATATGCCCCGCCGAACCAATGCCCTGCGTGCCCACCATGATTTCACCTGGCCTGGCCCGCGCTGCGGCTACCAGATCCGCGATGCTGCGAATGCTGCTTTCGGGATGCACGGCGAAGGTGGTTGGGTCTTCGACCACGCCCGCGATGAAGGTGAAGCTGTTCAGTGACCAGCGCGGGCTGCGTTCAATCGGGATGGTGACGATGCCCGGCGTATTGATGATGCCAATCGTATAACCATCAGGCCGCGCATCCGCGATGGCCGATAGACCGATTTCGCCGCCAGCACCGGGGCGGTTTTGCACAACAACGGGTTGGCCCAATTCCCGTTCCAGGAATTGCGCCATGGTGCGGGCAGAAATATCCGTGCCACCGCCTGCCGCAAAGGGAACAATCATTTGCAGCGCACGGTCCGGCCAGGCGGCACGCGCCACCGCCGGTGCCGCCAATACCCCCGCGCCCAACGCCCGCAAGGCGTGGCGACGCGTGATGTTCAAGTCACGCGGCGCCATGCTGTTCAACGCCCGCCACGCAGCAATTTGCCAGGCCGCGCGCCGGTATCATGGCCCTTTTCCCGAATGGGCTGGCCGGATACCAGGGTCATGTCATAGCCATCGACACGTTGCACAAGCCGGCGGCCACCGGCAGGCAGATCCGCCACCATTTCCGGATGGTAAAGCCGCAAGCCATCGAAATCGATGACATTGACATCCGCACGCATACCCACCGCCAAACGTCCACGATCCTGCAGGCCGAAGAAATCAGCGGTTTCACTTGTCTGGCGCTTCACCACGAATTCCAGCGGCAGGCCTTCACCACGCTTACGATCACGCGCCCAATGGGTCAGCATGAAACTTGGCGTCGATGCATCGCAAATCACGCCGCAATGCGCCCCACCATCGGAAAGACCAAGCACAGTGTGTTGGTCCATATTCATTTCGCGCACCACACTCAAATCACCGGTGACGTAATTGGTCACGGGGAAATAGAGCATGCGGCCGCCATCAGCGCCGACCAGATAATCATAGCAATAGGAAACCGGATCCTGCCCCGCCTTGGCGGCCAGGGCGGCAATGCTGCGTTCGCGCGGCGGTTCATAATCCGGCGGATCGCCCAATTCGAACATGTTATCCCAACGCGTCGCAATCTGGCGCGACAGGGGCGGCAGAATATCCAGCAAGCGCTTGGATGCTTCCTCGGACAGGATTTGCCGACGCATCGCAGGGTCACGCAGGCGTGCCAATTGCTGATCTGGCGGCAAGGTAGCCAGCGCCGCGAAGCTTTCGCGCAGCGCGAAAGGGTTGAGCGAAGTGGTCAGCCCAAGGATCAGCCCGACAGTACGCCCGGCAACCTGCGCCGCCAGATTCAAGCCATCCGCACGCGCCTGGCGCACGCCTTCCATCAACCGCTTCCAACGCTGCGGGTCGTAGCTGCGATCCGTCAGCAGGAACCAAACGGGGCGCTTGGTGGACCGCGCCACTTCACGCAACCAACGGAATTCGGCTGCCTCATCCTCAAAATCGCTCAACATGCCAAAGGTGCCATGGCCGGCCTTGCCCATGGCGCGCCCAATCGCGAGCAATTCTTCTTCTTCCGCATAACGCCCAGGGACCAGATCACCCTTCAGCGTCTTGTGCTGATCCGTGCGGGATGTGGTGAACCCGAAAGCACCGGCTTCCAGCGCTTCCTGCGTCAAGCGCGCCATGGCTTCGATATCTTCCGCCGTGGCGTTTTCACGCTGCAACGCCCTTTCGCCCATGACATAGACGCGCAAAGGATGATGCGCGATCTGCGCGCCGATATTCATGGTGCGCGGCATGGCAGCCAAGGCATCCAGATATTCGGGGAAGCTTTCCCAATTCCACTTCAACCCCTCGGTCAGGGTGATGCCGGGAATATCTTCCACGCCTTCCATCAAATCGATCAACGCTTGCTGATGCGCCTTTTGCACAGGCGCGAAACCAACACCGCAATTGCCGAACAATAGCGTGGTGACACCATGCCATGCGGAAGGCGCCAGCACCGGGTCCCAGGTGGCTTGCCCATCGTAATGGGTATGCACATCAACCCAGCCCGGCGTGATCAGCCGGCCTTCGGCCTGCACATCGCGCCGCGCGGGGCCCGCCTTGCCACCCACTTGGGTGATCCTGTCACCATCAATGGCGACATCGCCCGTGTAGCGGGGCGTACCAAGGCCATCAACAATGGTACCGCCGCGAAGAACAATATCGTGCATCGTGGATCTCCGTCCCTGAAACTCGGGCGGCGCACACCTGATGCCCGGTTAGGCATCCTCGGCAAGGCGGCGTCGCCAATTGAAGGGAGCAGGTTAGACAAAGCTTATGGGGGCGACAATACAAAACCGGATGCCAAGCCCGCCGCCTTGCCCGCATCGCGGCGCCTGTCTAGCGTTCACATCGGCGTCGCCGCGCCTGCGGCATGGGCAAACAGATATCGAGGAAAGCTGATCAATATGACTGCAAAGAAGGAACGTTTTCCACAATTGAGCCTGGAAAGCATGACCCCAGAACAACGGGGCGCGGCTGAGGGCATCATCAAAGGGCCGCGGGGTGGCTTGCGCGGGCCGTTCAATACCTGGCTGCGCAGCCCGGTCTTTGCTGACCGGATGCAGAAGGTGGGCGAATATCTGCGCTTCAACAGCTCCATCCCGGCGGATTTGAATGAATTTGCCATTCTGGTGACGGCACGCGTCTGGACCAGCCAATATGAATGGTATGCGCATCACGCCCTGGCGATGAAGGCCGGATTACCGCCCAATATCGCGGCCGATCTGGCGGCGGGCCGGCGCCCTGCGGGCATGACGGAAGATCAGCGCCTGGTCTATGAATTCTGCACGGAATTGCACCGCGATCACGGTGTTTCGGATGCAACCTTCGCCGCCACAGTGGCGCGCTTTGGCGAAAATGGCGTGGTCGATCTGATTGCCGTCAGTGGCTATTACGTCACGGTTTCCATGACGCTGAATGTGGCAGAGGTGCAAATCCCGCCGGATGCCACACCGCTGCCGCCGTTGCCTAAATCATGAAATGGCTTGGGGCGGCCCTGCGCCGCCCCAGCCTGGCCTGATCAGCTACGGATCAGGGAACAGCCACCTTCGGTGATGGGGCGGAAGGCCTCACCAGCCGGGGTTGTCTGCAGAAGCTTGTAGTAATCGAAGGGGCCTTTGCTTTCTTCCGGCCGCTTCACTTCAAAGAGGTAAGCGGGATGGATCTTGCGGCCATCCGCCCGGATCGTACCGGGGCCGAAGGCATCATCATCCGTCGGCATCGCCTTC
>JBDKIR010000198.1:0-4542 GCA_039797035.1 Pseudomonadota bacterium
GGCCGCGGCCCTGGCCCGGTTTGACCGGCTTGATCGCAACAAAGACGGCGAAGTGAGCCCGCAGGAACGCCGGGCCGGCTGGCGCAAAACGCGCGAAACCATCCGGATGAAATCCGAAAGCTAAGCCAATGCGCGGCCCGAAGCCCGGCTAGCCCAAGGCGCGGTATCGGGCTTCGGCCGCCGCCATATAATCGCGCGTGATCGGCAGGGCATGCCGGTTGCGCGCATATTGCAGCTGAAAATTCACCAGCCCGCCATAACGAAACGCGCCTGAGGCCCCGGCCAGATAAAATTGCCAAAGCCGGAAAAAACGCTCGTCATATAAATCGATAATCCTGTCGCGCGCGGCATTGGTCCGCGCCAGCCAGATGTCGAGCGTGTGGGCATAATGCAGGCGCAGCACCTCGCAATCGGTCATGATCAGGCGCACCCGTTCACTCGCCGTGACAATTTCAGACAAAGAAGGGTTATAGCCGCCGGGAAAGATATATTTGGCGGTGAAAGGGTCGGTCGTGCCCGGTTTGCCCATGCGGCCAATGGTGTGCAGCAACATCACGCCATCGTCGTTCAACAGGCTTTTCGCCTTGGCAAAAAAGGTCCGGTAATTGCGCGGCCCGACATGTTCGAACATGCCCACCGACACAATCCGGTCAAAACGGCCGGACAATGCCCGATAATCAATCAGTTCAAATTTTACGCGGTCGGCGACGCCCGCGGCCTCTGCCCGCTGCCGCGCGACGCGCAGCTGTTCTTCCGACAGGGTGATGCCCAGCACATCCACATCGGCCACGCGGTTGAGATACAGCGCCATGCCGCCCCAGCCGCAGCCAATGTCGAGCACCTGTTGCCCGGGTGCCAGCGCCAGCTTGGCCGCGATATGCGCCTTTTTGTCCGCCTGGGCCTGATCCAGATCCGCATCTGGGTCGGTGAAATAGGCGCAGCTATATTGGCGATCCGCATCCAGAAACAGGTCGAACAGCCGATCATCCAGATCATAATGATGCGCCACATTGCGCTTCGACTTGCGTTCCCAGTTGATGCGGTCCATCCGGCCGAGCGCCGCTGACAGGGCCCGGCGCACCATGCCCTTGGGCTTCAGGCCTTCCCCGCCCTTTTCCCAGGACGCATTTTTGCGGAACAGCGTCAAAAAACCCGCAATATCACCCCTGTCAAAATGGATCCGCCCGTCCAGCCAGGCCTCGCCAAAGCCAAGCCGGGGATTGCGCATCACATCGCGCGCGACGCGGGCATCCGAAAAGCGAATGATAATGTCGGGATAGTCGGGATGCGGGGCGCCAAAATGATGCTGCGTTCCGTTCGCTTCAACCAGCGTCAGGCACCCATGGACGATGGTGCGTTTCAGGAACTGAAGAAGCAGCCACATAGGCAGCATGCTTCCCCAATTTGGCGTAATCTGCAAGCCCCATCTTACCCACCTATCTTGGTTTGTAGATTTGGCCTGCCGCCCGGCTTGGTCTAGGGCAGCGCCATGACCTCTTTCACTTATGATGCGATCATCCTGGGCGCGGGCGGCGCCGGGTTGATGTGTGCGGCCACCGCCGGGCAATTGGGCCGCCGCGTGCTGGTGATTGATCATGCGCCCGAACCGGGCAAAAAAATCCTGATTTCAGGCGGCGGCCGGTGCAATTTCACCAATATCCATAGTGCAGCAGACCGATATCTGTCGGCGAACCCGCATTTCGCGAAATCCGCGCTGGGGCGGTATCGCCCGGCCGATTTCATCGCGCTGGTCGATCGTTATGGGATTGCCTGGCATGAAAAAACCCTGGGCCAGCTGTTTTGCGATGGGTCGGCGCGCGACATTGTCGCCATGCTGATGGCGGAATGTGACCGGGGGCAGGTTGATTTCGCCTTTTCAACCGACATCGGAGAGATTGGCCATGCCGATGGCCGCTTTCATGTCGCAGGCTACACCGCGCCCGCGCTGGTGATTGCAACCGGCGGTCCGTCTATTCCCAAAATGGGGGCGACGGGCATCGCCTATGACATTGCCCGACGCTTTGGCCTGAAGTTGGTGGAGCCGCGCCCGGCGCTCGTCCCGCTGACGCTGGGCGGCGAGGATGTGCTGTTTCGCGATTTGTCGGGCGTATCGGCAGAGGTCATTGCCCAAGCCGGCAAGACGCGCTTTCGGGAAGCGGCCCTGTTCACCCATCGCGGCCTGTCTGGCCCGGCGATTTTGCAAATCTCTTCCTATTGGCGGCCCCAGACGCCGGTGGAGATCAACTTCACCCCCGATGCGCCCGAAGACTGGCTGTGCGCGATCAAGCGGGACAAGCCCAAAGCGACGCTGAAAGGCGCTGTGTCCATGCGCTTGCCCGACCGCCTGTCGCTGGCGCTGGTGGAGCGGCTGAGCGGGAATGAAGCCAATTGGGGGCTGATGCCGCTGGCTGATATGAAGGATGCCCTGCTGCGCCAAATCGGCGCGCGGCTTGGCCGCTGGGCCTTTCAGCCCAATGGCACCGAAGGCTATGCCAAGGCTGAGGTCACATTGGGCGGCATCAGCACGGCAGAGCTGTCACAGCGCACCATGGAAGCCACAAAGGTCCCCGGGCTTTATGCCATTGGGGAGGCGGTGGACGTGACCGGGTGGCTGGGCGGCTATAATTTCCAATGGGCCTGGGCAAGTGGCGTGGCCGCCGGCCAGGGGCTGGCCGCGCGCTAGGCGGGGCCCGCCAGCGCCTTACCCCAAGGCGGCGAGCTTTTCCTCGGCCAGCCGATCCAGCTCTGCGCGGGATTTGCGCTCTGCACTGGTTTTCAGCTGGCCGCAGGCTGCATCAATGTCCCGGCCGCGCGGCGTGCGCACAGGTGCTGAAATGCCGGCCTGAAAGACGATATCGGAAAAGCGCTGAACCCGATCTGGCGTTGATGTGTCATAAGGCGCGCCGGGCCAGGGGTTGAACGGGATCAGGTTCACCTTGGCCGGCAGCTTATATTTGCGGATCAGGCGGACCAGCTCGCGCGCATCATCGTCGCTGTCATTCTTGTCCTTCAGCATCACATATTCAAAGGTGATGCGCCGGGCATTATTCGCACCCGGATAATCGGCACAGGCCTGCAACAGCTCTTCAATGCCATATTTGCGGTTCAGCGGGACAATCTCATCCCGGATATCCTTGGTCACCGCGTGCAGCGACACCGCAAGATTGACGCCAATTTCCGCCCCGGCACGCGCCATCATCGGCACAACGCCAGAGGTGGACAGGGTGATCCGGCGCTTGGACAGCGCCAGCCCATCACCGTCCATGACGATTTTCAGGGCATCGCGCACATTTTCAAAATTATAGAGCGGTTCGCCCATGCCCATCATCACGATATTGGTGAGCAGGCGGCCGTCGGGGGTGTAGTCGGACGCTTCGTCGTCCTCGGCATCGTCAAGATCGAGATCGGCATCCGTGCTGGCCATCGAACCGCGCGGCCATTCGCCCAGCACGTCGCGCGCCAGCATGACCTGTCCGACGATCTCGCCCGGCGTCAGGTTGCGCACCAGCCGCATCGTGCCGGTGTGGCAGAAGCGGCAATTGAGCGTGCAGCCCACCTGGCTGGAAACGCACAGCGTGCCGCGCGTGGCATCCGGAATGAACACCATCTCGAAATCGTGATTGTCCGCCGTGCGCAGCAGCCACTTGCGGGTGCCATCGTTGGAAACCTGCGCTTCCACGACATCGGGCCGACCAATCACGAAGCGCTGCGCCAGCCACGGGCGCATGGTCTTGGCGATATCGGTCATGGCCTCGAAATCGGTGACGCCGCGGTGGTAGAGCCAGTGAAACACCTGCTTGGCGCGCAGCTTGGCCGCCTTGGCATCGAGCCCGGCCTCAAGGAACAGCGCGCCGATCTGCTGGCGGCTGAGCCCGATCAGGTCCACCCGGCCATCGGCGCGCGGGGTCACCTCACGCGGGACGGGCACGGGATCGATATGGCCGGGGATCGGCATGGTCAGGCTGGGGGGCGCAATTTGCATGGCGCGCATATAGGGGGAAGTGCGTTTGGGCGCAAACCTGCCCGGATTGACCCTAGTTTTGCGCGCAGCCGAGCGTGGCGGCGTCCATCGCCGAAGCGGCGCCCGCCAGCGGATAGGTATCGGTGAAGGTGCGGCCCGAGGCGGAGCGCGCGGTGACGCTCATCATCGCGGCCGAGCGCATGGCGGCAACGACCGCCGCGTCCATCCGCCGATCTGCTGCCCAGGCATCTGCGGTTCCCGCCAGCAGCGCGAAGCGCTGCGCACCGACGGTGAGCGTGACCACCGCGCCGGGGCCGACCTTGCGAGAGAGCCGCACGTGGATTTCCCCCCGCGCGCCGCGCCGGGGCCAGGTGCCGACGGTGAAATAGGGCTGTAACTCGTTAACGCGGCCCCGCGGCGCTTCGGCCATGGCAATGGCATAGCAGCGCGGCACACCGGCATCGGAAAACGCACCCCAGCTGTTCCAGATGCCGAGGCTGTCCCGTGCGGCGGCAGGAACGGCGATAAGCAGCACGGCAAGGAAGGCCGCGGGCAGCGCGCGCTTCATGGGTCGATCAGAT
>JBDKIR010000199.1:0-4184 GCA_039797035.1 Pseudomonadota bacterium
CTCGGCAGGGACGGATTTCGGCACGCCATGGGCGGAAAATACCACGGGCTGACCATCATCTGGGATTTCACTGAGCTCTTCGACGAAAACCGCGCCCTGCTTTTCCAGGCTTTCAACCACGAAGCGGTTATGGACAATCTCATGGCGCACATAAACCGGGGCGCCATGGCGTTTGATGGCTTCCTCGACGATTTTGATGGCGCGATCGACACCGGCGCAGAAGCCACGCGGGCCGGCGAGCAGCAGCTTAAGGGGCGGGTGGGAAGAGGCCATGGTCGGAAATATCCATCCGGTGAACCGGCCACAGGTTGCGGCGCGGCGCGAAGAATGGTCAGAGTAAACCGCCCTCCGCGGGGCTCATAGAGGGGATTAACAGAATGCGGCGCTTCGGGGTTTTGCTGCTGGCCGGTTTGGTGGCTGCTTGCGGGTCTGGGTCCTCCTCCGCCCCGCCGGCGCAGGCGCCCTGTCCCCGGATCACTATTCTGGGCGATGGCGCGGATGTGACCCGTTTCCGTCCGGGTGCCCCGGCCGATCTGGCTTCCATGGTTGTGGATGGGCGCATCGCGGGGCTCAACGCCACATGTGACTACATCCGCGGCGGCGGGGTGGAAGTGAAGGTCTCAGCCATCATGGATGTGGAACGCGGCCCCGCCACCCCGGGCAATCGCGCCGAATTCCCCTGGTTTTTGGCGGTCACCTCGGCCGATGACAGCCAATTGATCGAACGGCGTGATGCCTTGCTGTTGGTGAATTTCCCCGGCAACCAGACCCGCGCCCGCGTCACCACGGCGCAGGAAAGCATTATTTTCGCGCCGGGACGGAACCCGGCCGAATACCGCATTCGGGTGTCCTTCGCGCTCAGCCCGGCAGAGCTTGAGGCCAATCGGCGCCGCGGCCCGCGTTAGGGCGGGAATTTCGCCGCCCCCTGGCGCGCCCATCTTGTCTGCCCGCCCTGTCTTGCATACATGCGGGGCGTGATGGCTGCGCCCCCCCGGGCTGCGGCCTCTGATAACCCCATCCGCGGCGGCGCCTAGGCCGCCGTACAGCACAGGGGGTCGCCGTGGTGCCATTCCGGGCCGCCGCGATCCGCCGCAGAGGAGAACTCGGATGAGCAAGGTCATTGGTATCGACCTCGGCACCACCAATTCCTGCGTCGCCATTCTTGAAGGCAAGGATGTGCGCGTGATTGAAAACGCCGAAGGCGCGCGCACCACGCCTTCGATGATCGCCTTCGCGAAGAATGGCGAAAGGCTGGTTGGCCAATCGGCGAAGCGCCAGGCCGTGACCAACCCCATGGGGACACTCTATGCGGTGAAGCGCCTGATTGGCCGCCGCTTTGATGACCCGATGGTGCAAAAGGATATCGGGCTTGCCCCCTTCAAGATCACCAAGGCCGCCAATGGCGATGCCTGGGTTGAGGTGGATGGCAAGACCTACGCGCCGCAGCAGATCAGCGCCATGGTGCTGACCAAGATGAAGGAAACCGCCGAAGCCCATTTGGGTGAAAAGGTTTCCCAGGCCGTGATTACCGTTCCGGCCTATTTCAATGACGCCCAGCGCCAAGCCACCAAGGAAGCCGGCACGGTTGCCGGGCTTGAAGTGCTGCGCATCATCAATGAACCGACCGCCGCCGCGCTGGCCTACGGCATGGATCAGAAGAAGGGCGGCACCATCGCGGTCTATGACCTTGGTGGCGGCACCTTCGACGTTTCCGTGCTGGAAATCGGTGATGGCGTGTTCGAAGTGAAATCCACCAATGGCGATACTTTCCTTGGTGGTGAAGATTTCGACCAGCGCATTATCGATTATCTGGCTGATGAATTCCGCAAGGAACAGGGCATTGATCTGCGCGGTGACAAGCTTGCGCTGCAGCGCCTGAAGGAAGCGGCCGAAAAGGCGAAGATTGAGCTTTCCTCTTCCAAGGAAACCGAAGTCAATCTGCCCTTCATCACCGCCGATGCCTCTGGCCCCAAGCATCTGGTCATGAAGCTGACGCGCGCCAAGCTTGAAGCGCTGGTGGATGATCTGATCAGCCGCACGCTTGAGCCCTGCCGCCAGGCGCTCAAGGATGCCGGCCTTGCTGCCAATGAAGTCGATGAGGTGATCCTGGTCGGCGGCATGACGCGCATGCCGAAAGTGGTTGAAGCGGTCCGCCAATTCTTCGGCAAGGAACCCGCGCGCAACGTCAACCCGGACGAAGTCGTTGCCATTGGCGCGGCCATTCAGGGCGGCGTGCTGAAGGGTGATGTCAAGGATGTGCTGCTGCTGGATGTGACGCCGCTCAGCCTTGGTATTGAAACCCTCGGCGGTGTCTTCACGCGCTTGATTGATCGCAACACGACGATCCCGACGAAGAAAAGCCAGACCTTCTCCACCGCGGATGACAATCAAACCGCGGTCACCATCAAGGTCTATCAGGGCGAACGTGAAATGGCTGCCGATAACAAGCAGCTTGGCACTTTCGACCTGACCGGTATTCCCCCCGCGCCGCGTGGCGTGCCGCAGGTGGAAGTGACCTTCGATATTGACGCCAACGGCATTGTCAGCGTCAGCGCGAAGGACAAGGCGACCGGCAAGGAACAGCAAATCCGTATCCAGGCGAAGTCGGGCCTTTCGGACGCCGATATCGAACGCATGGTGAAGGATGCCGAAGCCAATGCGGAAGCTGATCGCCAGCGGCGTGAGGCGGTGGAAGTGCGCAACCAGCTGGATGCGCTGGTGCATTCCACTGACAAGACGCTGAAGGAGAGCGGCGATAAGGTGCCGGCGGCTGAAAAGGCGGAAGTTGAAGCGGCCTTGGCTGCGGCGCGTACCGCCATGGAAGGCCAGGATTCCGAAGCCATCAAGGAAGCTTCGGAAAAGCTGTCGCAAGCCGCGATGAAAATGGGTGAGGCGCTCTATAAGGCCGAACAAGCCGCGCCGAAGCCTGAAGAGGGTGCCGCCGGTGCTGGTGCTGGCGCCGGTTCCAAGGACAAGGTGGTGGATGCCGAGTTCGAGGAAGTGGACCCGAACAAGAAGAAGCCGTCCTGACCCCGTCCGGGTGATGACACGAAGAGCCATGACGCAGATCTTGCCCCTGATTGGGGGCGGGTCTGGGTCATGGTGGGGGCGTTAGGGCGATCATGGCAAAAAGCGATTACTATGAGGTTCTCGGCGTTCCGCGCGATGCGGGCGAAGATGACCTGAAGAAAGCCTATCGCAAGCTTGCGATGAAATGGCACCCGGACCGCAACCAAGGCAATGCGGAAGCCGAAGCCAAATTCAAGGAGCTGAATGAGGCTTACGACGTCCTGAAGGATGGCGAAAAGCGCGCGGCTTATGACCGCTTCGGCCATGCTGCCTTTGAACAGGGCGGGCCTGGGGGTGGCGGCGGCGGCTTTGGCGGCGGCAGCCCCTTTGGTGGCGGTGGCTTTGAAGATATTTTCGAGGAAATGTTCGGCCGCTTCGGCGGCGGGCGCGGCCAGCGTGCGGCTTCAGGCCGGGGGGGCGATTTGCGCACCCAGGTTGAGGTCTCGCTCGAGGAAGCCTTTGCCGGGGCGAAAAAGCCGATCCGTTTCGCCACCAGCGTCTCCTGCGAAGCCTGTAAGGGCGCTGGGGCCGAAGGTGGTGCCGCGTCTGGCGTGCAGAATTGCGGAACCTGCCAAGGCAGCGGCAAGGTGCGGGCCCAGCAAGGGTTTTTCCTGGTTGAGCGTACCTGCCCGACCTGTAGCGGCCAGGGCCGCATCATCAAGAACCCCTGCAAGATCTGCCGTGGCGCGGGGCGTGTGCAGCGTGAACGTACGCTCAATGTCTCGATCCCGGCGGGCGTTGATGATGGCACGCGCATCCGCTTGACCGGTGAGGGTGAAGCGGGCCTGCGCGGCGCGCCGGCGGGTGATCTTTACGTTGATATCGCCGTGCGACCGCATGCGATTTTCCAGCGCGATGGCGCGAATATTCTGGTGCGGGTGCCGCTGCGCATGACGCAGGCCGCCATGGGGGGGCATGTGGAAGTGCCGAGCATTGATGGCGGACGTTCGAAAGTGACCATCCCCGCCGGCACTCAGACCGGTGATCAATTCCGCCTGCGCGGCAAGGGTTTTTCGGTGCTGCGGTCAGCCGCACGCGGCGATATGTATGTGCAGGTCATGGTGGAAACGCCACAGAACCTCTCGCCCAAGCAGCGCGAATTGCTGGAGCAATTC
>JBDKIR010000200.1:0-3203 GCA_039797035.1 Pseudomonadota bacterium
GGCCATGGCGCCTTTGATCGGCTGGATGTGCTGCGCGAATCCCTGACAGGCTGGCGCGATGGCATTGCTGCGGCCGAAGCCGCTGCGGCGCTGCCAGGACGATCCCGCCTGCAAATCGCGCAAGCGACCGATTGCGCCGATTGGTTGGCGCATGATCTGCTGATCAAGCTTGATCGCTGCCTGATGGTGCATGGCGTGGAAGGGCGCACGCCCTTTCTTGATCCAGGCATGGCCGCCGCCGCGTTCCGCCTGCCGGATAAGCTCAAGATTCGTGACGGGCGGGGGAAGTATCTGCTGCGCCAATGGCTCGCGAAGAACTTTCCCGCCAGCGAGCCCTTCCGCGCCAAGCAGGGCTTCACCGTGCCGGTTGGCGCCTGGATCGCCGATGTGGCGGACAAGCTGGCGCCTTTGGTGGCGCGCCAGCCAGGCATTGCGGAAATCGCCAAGGCGGATCGCATCCTGCCGCTGTTTCGTGCGGCTGCCGGCAAGCGCGAAGGCTTCGCCGCCTGGCATTTGTTGTTCTATGCGCTTTGGCATCGGCGCCATATCCAAGGTGCCGCGCCCGCAGGCGATGTTTTCGAAACCCTTTCCCAGCAGTGACGACAGGAAAACCCATGGCGAAACGCGGCGCATCGCGGCAGGCTCTTCGCATCGCGACCTGGAATATCAATAGCGTGAGATTACGCCTGCCCTTGCTGCAAAACCTGGTCGCTGATCTGGCACCCGATGCGCTTTGCCTGCAGGAAACCAAATGCCCGGATGAGGCATTTCCGCATGAAGGCATTGCAGCGCTTGGTTTCACGCATCGGCTGGTGCGGGGCATGAAGGGCTATAATGGCGTGGCGGTATTATCGCGCCTGCCGATCAGCCTGCGCGAAGATGACCCCGATTGGTGCGCCAAGGGTGATTGCCGGCATCTGGGCGTGATGCTGGATGCGCCAGGCGGCCCGATTGAGGTGCATAATTTTTATGTCCCCGCGGGCGGCGATATCCCGGACCGCGAAGCCAACCCGAAATTCGGCCATAAGCTTGATTTCGTCGCGGAAGCGACGCGCTGGTTCGCGGGCCGGGGCGCTGCGCGTGCCGTACTGGTGGGCGATTTGAACATCGCCCCGCTGGAACATGATGTCTGGTCCCATAAGCAATTATTGGATGTGGTGTCCCACACGCCTATCGAAGTTGAAGGGCTTTTGGGGTGGCAGAAGGCGGCCGGCTGGCATGATGCGCTGCGCCATTTCGTGCCCGCGGATCAGAAGCTTTACACATGGTGGTCCTATCGCGCGCGGGATTGGCGCGCGGCGGATCGCGGCCGGCGGCTGGATCACGTCTGGGTCAGTGATGATCTGGCCGGGGGGCTGCAACGCCACGCGGTGCTGAAGGATGCACGGGATTGGCCGCAAGCCTCTGACCATGTGCCGGTCATGGTGGAATTGGCCCTGTGAAACGCCGCCTTTTCCTGCTGGCCCTGCTGCCCGCCGCCTGCGCCGAGCCCCAGCCCCCGCCCGTGACCACCGCGCCCCCGGCGGAGGAGCCAGAGCCCGTCTTTGCCCCCGGCCCCATCGACTGGGCGGAATTATCCGAAGATCAGCGGCGCCGCGCGCGTGATGTGATGCGCCGCCTTGGCTATGACACCTCCAGCGAGGAGGCGATCATGGAACAATGGGAAGCCCTGCCCCCGGCCAAGCAACGCTTTGCCATCCGCCGCCCACCGCCGCCGCCGCCCCCGCCACGCACCGCCCCTACTGCCCCGCGCACGCAAGCCACCCCGGCGCGCGCGCCAGCCCGGCCAACGACCCAGCGCCCATGAGCCGCGCAAGGGTGAAAACCACGGAAAAGAGCATCTTATTACGGCAAAATGCCCCGTTGCTGCGGCGCACATGCTTGACAGTGGCAGCCCCCCCCCGTAAAGCCCCGTCGCCTTCCGGCGAGGTTCGCCTGAGGAGCTTAAGGTGACTAAACAGCCGGATCTTCATGAACGGTTAAGGCAGGCACGGGCCCGTGAAGGGCTTGAATCTGGTCCAAATGGCCAGAAGGGCTTGCCAACGGGTCCATGGGGAATCGGGCTGCGCGCAGGCGTTGAGGTGGTTTCTGCCCTAGCGGTGGGGATCGGGATCGGGTGGATGCTCGATCGATGGCTCGGCACTTGGCCTTGGCTCTTTCTGGTGTTTTTCGTCCTGGGCAGCGTCGCCGGGGTGTTGAATGTGTATCGGCTTTTCAACCCACGTCGCCGTTCGCGCGTGACATAAGCGAGAGACGAGGGGTTTGCCGGTGGCAAAGGAAGGCAAGACGATTGACGCGCTGAGCCAGTTCGAATTGTCGCCGTTTCTGGGCGATGTCGGGCAGGCGATCGGCTTCAGCCAATCCAATGCATTCATGCTATTGGCACTTGGTCTGATTACGCTGTTCGTGATGGTATCCGCCGCGCGTGGCGCGATGATCCCCGGGCGCCTGCAAGCGCTGGGCGAAGCCAGCTATGAATTCATTCAAGGCATGGTCACCGAACAAGTGGGCGATGAGGGCAAGAAGTACTTCCCCTTCGTCTTTTCGATTTTCATGTTCGTGTTGTTCGGCAACCTGCTGGGCATGCTGCCCTACGCCTTCACCTTTACGTCCCACATTGCGGTGACGCTGACGCTCGCCGTGATTGTCTTTGTGACGGTGACGGTGATCGCGCTGATGCGCCACGGCATGCACTTTTTCAGCTACTTCTTCCCGGAAGGCGCGCCTGTGTGGCTGGCGCCGATCATCATCCCGGTGGAAGTGATTTCGTATTTCTCCCGCGTGGTTAGCCTTTCCGTCCGCCTTTTCGCGAATATGGTGGCGGGGCACGTGATGCTGAAGGTTTTCGCAACCTTCGTGGTCCTGCTGGGTGGCCTTGGTGCGGTTGGTCCCTTCGTGGCTGTTCTGCCGCTTGGCGTGAACATTGCCCTCGTTGGGTTTGAGTTCCTGGTGGCTTTCCTCCAGGCTTATGTGTTCGCCATTCTGACGAGCATTTATCTCCACGACGCGGTGCATCTGCACTGACGCGCGCTGGGTTTTTTTCGGAAATCTGTTCCATTCAAACGGAAGGAATGTGTCATGGAAGTTGCTGCTGCGAAGGCTCTCGGTGCCGGTATCGCCGTTATTGCTCTGTTTGGCGTTGGTCTCGGGATCGGTAACATCTTCTCCTCCCTGATCAACAGCGTGGCCCGTAACCCGGGCGC
>JBDKIR010000201.1:0-2615 GCA_039797035.1 Pseudomonadota bacterium
CCCTTGGCTTCCGCCAGCCGATGCAACGCGGCCGAACCCGAGGCATCGACCAGGAAGATGGTTGTTGTTTCACTGCGTTGCTTATAGCGCCTGACGCGAATGTCTTCCCGCCGGACATGCACCAGCGGCGCATGCTGCGGGCGTTCGCGCCGCCGTATTTGCTGCCAAGGCGCCGCAGCGCGCAGGGTTTCGACCAGCGCCAAGCGCACCCCTGCCCGGAGCGCTGCCGGTCGGCTCCCTGTCGGGCGCCCCCGCATGGCGGAGCGCCGCAAAACACCTGCCCTGCCCGCTGATGTCATCTGTCGCGCCTTGTCACGCGCTGCCTCACCCAGGCCGGCCAATATATCCGCCGGCAAGGCCGCCTGCGCTGCCGCCAGAATCAAATCTTCGAGTGTCGTTTCCTGCTGACGCGCTGGGGTATCCGCCTCCTGCTCGGGTTGCGGCTGGGCTTCTTCCGGGGCCGCTTCCGGGCTTTCCATCTGCGGTATTTGCATGGCACGCGGTGCCAAGATCAATCGCGCCGCGAGCGCCGCATCATCCCGCGTGACTTCCGCATGGGCATTCAAGGCCGCAATGGCGCGCGCGCAGCGCACAGCCAATAAGGGGGCGCGCAGCGATTCAATGCCTAAAGCCAGGGCCGCCGCGCAAAATCCACGCAGGACATCATCAGCCACGATGATTTTTGCCAATCGCACGCGCGCGGCGGTGATTTCGCGCGGGTCCGGCATGGCCGGCGCCTTCAAGCGAATGATCGTGGGGTCGCAATAAAGGTGAAACGCCAATCGATCCGCCAGCGCCTCAGGGAGTTTTTCCTCAGGCTCCAGCCCCTCATCCAGCGCGAGGATCGCAACCTGCAACGGCATTGCCAGCTTCAAGCCATCGCGTTCCACGCGCAATTCTTCATGATCCAGCACAGCGCCGATGCGTGCGACCATCTGCGCTTCAAGCCTTTCGGCCATCGGCAAAACCAGAAAGCCGCCATGGCTTTCCGCCAAAACGCCCGCTTCCGATACAGGTCTGCCCGCCTTCAGACTGGCAGCCAGATCAAGCCCGCCCAGAAGGCGGCTATCCGGAATACCAAGCGGGACGCGCCGCCAAGCGGTGCTGGCTGGGATAAGCTGGCGCAGCGCCAGAAGCCATTCTTCCCGCATGGCACCGGGTAAGCCGCGCAATACGGCCCCCTTTAACCCAGCAGGATCAATCGCCAATAATGCGGCAGTGACGAAAAACATTTCCATCGCCGCATCCCTGTCGGGCAGGGCGGCATTAGGCGATGGGGGCTGCTTCGTCGTGCTGGCCATTATGCAAGAACCCGCCGCCCATCTTTCATGCGCCGAAGACTTCCTGCAGCGCACGTTCCACCCGCGTTGTCGCCACAGCTTCATCCAAGGGATTGCGGCGCAGACGATGCCGCAAGGCCGCGGGCGCGATGCGGCGCAAATGCGCCTCGGTCACTTCCATATCCCCTTCGAGCGCTGCCAGAGACCTTGCGCCACGTATGAGCGTGAGTTCACCGCGCAAGCCATCTGTCCCCAAGGCCATGCAAAGCGCCGCCGCTTTTTCAATAGTGGCATAGGGCAAGGTGATGCCCGATAAACGCGCTTTGGCGGCGAGGATCTTCTCACGCACCTCAGCCTCATCGGCGGCCCATTTATGCACAAAACCGCTTGGGTCTTGATCAAACTCATCGCGCCGCTGAACAACCTCAACCCGCGTCTGAAGATCCTTCGGCGTGGTCACTTCCACGGAAAGCCCGAAACGATCCAGCAGCTGCGGCCGCAATTCACCTTCTTCCGGATTGCCACTGCCAATCAGGACAAAGCGCGCCGGGTGCCGGATGCTGATGCCTTCACGTTCAACCACATTCTCGCCCGAAGCGGCCACATCCAGAAGGAGATCAACAATGTGGTCTTCCAGCAGGTTCACTTCATCGATGTAGAGGAAGCCGCGATGCGCACGCGCCAGCAGGCCAGGTTCAAATGCTTTCACCCCTTCCGCGAGGGCGCGTTCAATATCGAGCGCACCCGCCACGCGATCTTCTGTCGCGCCCAAGGGCAGATCGATCACGGGGATAGGCGCAGTCACGGCTTCCAGCTTACGATTGCCACGTGGCGCCGAACAATGCGGGCAGGCCGCCGCAGGCGCCTTGGGATCACAGGAAAAGCTGCAGCCCTGCACGACCTTCATCGGCGGCAACAAGGCGGCGAGCGAGCGCACCGCCGTTGATTTACCTGTACCGCGATCCCCAAAAACCAAAACGCCACCAATGCTAGGGTCTATCGCGGCCACCAGCAAAGCCAGCTTCATTTCATCCTGCGCCACAATGGCACTGAAAGGGAAAACCGCCTTGCCTTCCGGCCGACGCGCCGATGCTTCGGGCGCGGATTTGGGGCGGCCGGTACCCTTCCGCCCTAACGAAGCTTCAGAGCTGGGGTCTCGCTTTTGCGTGAGGCCCCCGGCATCGGCTTCCATCAGGCAGCCCGCCGCAATTGAAACCGCGCCCAGACCTGTTCCAGCGCATCAACCAATTGCGCCATATCCGCATCTGAATGCACGGGGGAAGGCGTAATGCGCAGCCTTTCCGTGCCACGCGGCACTGTTGGGTAATTGATCGG
>JBDKIR010000202.1:0-5560 GCA_039797035.1 Pseudomonadota bacterium
TGAACAGATAAAGGCGCGCCCGCCTGCATCATCCGTCACCAACTCATCCAAATAGCTGGTGGTGCTGCCGCAAATGGCGCAGGCATGTGGCGCGCGGATGGGGCGGAAGGGGTGATCTTCGAAATCGAGGCTGCGTACCGGCGTATAGGGTGGCACGGCATAGAGGCGCTTTTCCCGCCCAGCGCCAAAAAGCTGCAAGGCGGCCATCTGGTGCATCTTTGGATTGTCAAAGGCCGGGATGGGTGAGGGCGACATCAAATAGCGTTCATTCACCATTACCGGGTAATCATAAGCTTTCGCGATATGACCAAGCCGCGCGATATCCTCATAAAGCCTGACATGCATCAGCCCGTAATCAGCCAGCGCATGCAGCCGTCGCGTTTCCGCCCGGCGTGGTTCCAGCTTGAACAGCGGTTCCGGCTGCGGCACCTGATAGACCAGGATCTGGTTTTCGGTCAGCGGCTTTTCCGGAATGCGATGGCGTGTCTGGATGATGGTGGCGTCACCCGTTGCTTCCGTGGTGGCAATGCCGGCGACGCGGGTGAAGAAACGGCGAATGGAAACCGCATTCGTCGTATCATCGGCGCCCTGGTCAATGACTTTCAGCACATCCTTGGGCCCGAGGATGGAGGCCGTCACCTGAATGCCGCCCGTGCCCCAACCATAGGGCAGCGGCATTTCACGCGCGCCAAAGGGAATCTGGTGCCCCGGAATGGCAACTGCCTTCAGGATGGCACGGCGGATCATGCGCTTCGTCGCCTCATCCAGATAGGCGAAATTATAGCCAGCTTCGGTCATTCCGCGGCCTCCCGCTGTTGGGCCTCAGCAGCGCGGCGGATGGTGCGCAGGTTTTCCAATTCGCTCTGGAAATCCACGTAATGCGGCAGCTTCAGATGCTCCACAAAGCCGGTCGCTTCGATATTGTCGGAATGGTACAGCACGAATTCTTCCTGCTGCGCCGGCGCATCGGCATCTTCGCCCAATTCACGTGCGCGCAAGCCGCGATCCACCAGGGCCATGGCCATGGCGCGACGCTCCCCATGGCCGAAAACCAAGCCATAGCCGCGGGTGAATTGCGCGGGTTCCGTGCGGCTGCCCTTGAATTGATTGACCATCTGGCATTCGGTGATGCCGATATCACCGATATCAATGGCGAAGCCCAATTCCGGCGGCGTGATTTCAACGCCGATATGGCCAACGCGAATTTCACCCACAAAGGGATGCGCATTGCCATAGCCGCGCTGCGTGGAATAGCCGAGTGCCAGCAAAAACCCCTCATCACCGCGCGCGAGGTTTTGTAACCGCACCGGGCGTGGTGCAGGAAAGCTGAGGGGTTGGCGCGTCAGGTCACCAGGTTCTGCCGTGCCGGCGGCTTCGCGTTGCATCAGGCCTTCGCGCGCCAGGATTTCCGTCACACGCGGCACATCGGTGATCTCGGCTGGTGCCTCAGGCGCTGCCGGCACGTCACGCCCTTCGGCAGCCAGCGCGAAATCCAGCAGGCGATGCGTATAATCAAAAGTCGGCCCCAAGACCTGACCGCCCGGCAAATCCTTATAGGTGGCGCTGACCCGTCGGCGGAGCCGCATGCGGCTGGTTTCAAGCGGGATGGATGCACCAAAGCGTGGCAAGGTGGTGCGATAGGCGCGCAGCAGAAACGCCGCTTCAATCAAATCGCCCTTTGCCTGCTTGATTGCAAGCGCTGCGAGAAAGCGATCATGGCAGGACCCTTCCGCCATGACGCGATCAACGGCCAACGCCATTTGCTGTTCAATCTGCGCCACACTGAGTTCCGGCAGGGCAGGATCCCCGCGGCGGGTTTCATCCAGCCAGGCATGGGCAGCGCTGATCGCCTTTTCGCCGCCTTTGACTGCGACATACATGCTCAGCCCTCCGCAATCATGACACTGCGCGGCAGCGCGGCGATACTATCGCCAGCGCATAGCAACACATCCACGCCGCGCGGGAATAGCCCGTGATTGGCCGCCCAGGCTGTCACGAAATCAGCGGGGGCACCCGACACGCGGAGCCGATGTTCGTGCTGAATGCCGGGGCCTATCAGGCGCCAGCCTTCATCGGCGGTAAGATTGGCCACTTGCAGGATCAGCGTGGCCCCCAATTGCGGGTCCTCATCCGTGCCGATGTCGAGTGCTGCAAGCGATGGCGCGGCATTGCAGGCAAGCACGAAGCGCGCGGCGCCGATATCCTGCGTGATGGGCGCGCCGCAGTGAAAGCGCAGCCATTCGGCGGCCGCATCACCGGCATCCAGCCAAAGCGGCGTATCGGCATCAGCGAGGCTCAGCAAAGCTGCTGCGGCGGCAGGGCAAAGCGGTGCGGGTGGGGTGATGCGCGCTGGGATGCGTTGAATGCGTCCCGGTCGGCTCATGGCTTCCAGAATAGCGCGGAAGCTTGCTTGCGCATCAAGCACGGGGTCGGCGAAGCCAAGACTTAAAATACTCATCGCATGGTTGCCATGGTGAAGAAATCAACGCGCGTCGCCGCCGCCTTGCGCGCTTCACTCTGCCGCGCCGCAGCCTGTTGCGTGGCAAGCGGTTCGATCACGGCCGAAAGCAAGGTCGTTTGGCGTGCCGGGTCTTGCAGAGCAGCATCCAGCAGGGCGGCCAGGCGCGCCTTTTCATGGTCGCGCCCGGCGACATAGGCGTGGCCGACAAAATCGCCGAGGCGGAGCGCACAGCGCGTGACGGTCATTTCGCCCATATTGAAGGCTTCCCCATCCCCACCGGCACGCCCGCGCACCATCACCAGGCCGGTTTCCGGGGCGCGCAGGGTTTCCGCAGCCGGCAGGGCAGGCAGGTTTGCCAGGCATTGGGCCATTTCTTCGGCGGAAGCCCGCGCCAGGATGGACATCCAGCGTTGGCGGGCTTGGGGCGGATTGTTGGCATTGGTTTGGGTCATGGAACTTGTCTAGACCTATAGACATGTATACCAAGGCCCGGCAATACGGATATGTCACCGATTTGACGGGGTGCGATTGAAATTTTCATGACAGATGGTCTCCTCGCGCGTGGTGCGGGCATCGCCCTGTGGCGCCAGATTGCCGGCGCTTTGGAAGCAGAGATCACCAATGGATCCTGCCAGGCAGGGGATCGTTTGCCGACCGAAGCGGTGTTGACCGCCCGCTTCGGGGTCAATCGCCACACGGTGCGCCGCGCCTTGGAGGATTTGGAAGCGCGCGGCCTTATCCGGGTGGAACAGGGGCGCGGCGCCTTCATTGCCGAAGATGTTTTGGATTACCCGCTTGGGCCGCGCACCCGTTTTTCTGAGACCATCCGCCGACAAAATCGCGAACCAGCTGGGCGCATTTTGCGCATGACAGAAATCGCCGCCGAAACCCAAATCGCGGAAGCGCTACGCATCAGGCGCGGTAGGCCCGTATTGCGGGTGGAACGGCTCGGGCTCGCCAATGGTCGGCCCATGGTGCTTGGCGTGCATCATTTTCCCCTCCCGCGATTTGCCGGCATGCTGGAATCACTTGCAGCGCAACCTTCCATTACAGCGGCCCTCGCGCATTGCGGGCTTGCTGATTATCGGCGCCAGTCAACGCGCATCACGGCGCGTTTGCCAACGCCGGAAGAAGCCGCACAATTGATGCAGGCACGATCACGCCCCGTTCTGGTGGCTGAGGCTTTGAACACGGATCCTGCCGGGGTGCCGGTGGATTGGACCCTTTCCTGCTACGCGGCGGGGCGCGTGCAATTATTGCTGGAGACATGAAGCATGGCGTGGATCATTGAAGGTGGTGAGGTGCTGCGTGGTGAGAGCATCTGCAAGGATGATCTGGCGCTGACCGATGGCTGCGTTGCGGAAAAACCCAGCAGTGCGGCACGGCGCTTTGATGCTGCCGGGCTTTGTACCCTGCCAGGCATTGTCGATATCCATGGTGATGCGCATGAACGGCAATTCCAGCCGCGCCCGGGCATTGGTTTTCCGGCTGCCTTGGCCTTGCGTGATTCGGCGGCGCAATTGATCGCGAGTGGGATCACAACAGCCTATTTGGGGGTGACCCTATCCTGGGAACCGGGCTTGCGGTCCTTGGATGCGTGGCGGGCCATGAAGGCGGCCTTGCCTGGGGCGCGCGGCGCAGCGGCCACGGATTTGCGCGTGCATCTGCGTTTTGAAGCCGATAATCTGGATGCGCTGGACGATGCGCTGACAGATATTGCCGATGGCAGCGTGCATCTTTTGGGCTTCAATGATCATACGCCAGGCATTGTGAAAAAGCTGGATAACCCGATTGAGGTTGCAAAATACGCCGGGCGCGCCGGCATGAAGGCGGATGCTTTCCGCAGCTTGGCGCAGGCGGTTTATGCCCGACGCCATGAGGTGCCGGCGGCACGCGCGCGCCTGGCTGAGGCGGCGCGCCTAGCCGCGATTCCCGTACTCAGCCATGATGACGCAACACTTGAAGACCGCGCGCATTTCAGGGCGCATGGCGCCAGCATTTGCGAATTCCCGATGGCGGAAGCGGTGGCTGCGGATGCGCGCGCGGCGGGGGAAGCTGTGGTGATGGGCGCGCCCAATGTTGTGCGCGGGGGCAGCCATTTGGGCTGGGCTTCAGCCGCGCCCTTGGCCGAAGCGGGGTTGGTGACCATTCTCGCTTCCGATTATTTCTGGCCATCCATGATGGCGTCAGCATTCGTCATGGAACGCCGGGGCGTGATGGATCTGGCGCAGGCCTGGGCGCTGATTTCCGCCAACCCGGCGCGTGCCTGTGGCTTGCATGATCGCGGCAGGCTGGAACAGGGCATGCGTGGTGATGCTGTGGTGGTTGATCGGCAAAGTCAGGCGCCCATCGCGGTATTCGCCGCGGGCGATCTGGCCTGGCTTTCGCCCGCCGGTGCCTTGCGCATCAGCTAGGACGCGCCATTGGCGTCAGGGGGCGACGCGCAAATCCGCTTTTTGAACAATATCGCGGAATTTCGCGTATTCCGCGGCCAGGAAGGAAGCAGTGCGCGCGGGCGTGCTATCGGAAACGGCATCAATGCCGGCCGCGGCCAGGCGTGCAATAACATCGCTTTCCGCCAAGGCCGCATTTGCGGCGGCGGAGAGGCGGCTGACCAAATCCTGCGGTAGACTTTTGGGGCCGAGCATCACATTCCAGGTCGAGGCTTCGAAGCTGGGCAACGCGGCTTCGCGCATGGCGGGGATATCGGGAAAGAGCGGATGGCGCGCCTCACTGCCCATGGCGAGGATGCGAAACAGCCCATCCTTCGCCCCGGCCGCAAGCGACCCTAGCGGTTCCCAGGCGTAATCCACTTCGCGCTTTGCCAAGGCTTCGGCAATGCCAGCGCCGCCCCGATAGGGGATATGCACCGCGGTCAGCCCACCGGCCATCAGCGCCATTAATTCACCGGCAAGATGCCCGACGCTGCCAATGCCGGAACTCCCCCAGCTGGCACGCCCCGGCGCCGCGCGCAGCGCCCGCAGTAAGCCTGCGGCATCCTGATGGGGCGACTCCTTGGGGACAGCCAAGGCGATGGGGGCGCGGCCGAGTATTGCGATGGCGGTGAAATCCGCGATCGGGTCATAGGGGGTGGTGCCT
>JBDKIR010000203.1:0-3064 GCA_039797035.1 Pseudomonadota bacterium
GCAAATATCGCGCCATGACCGCCACGGATTTTGCCACCCGCGCCAGCATCAATGGCCATACGCAATTGGTGGTCATTCTGGCCCACCCGATCGGGCATGTCCGCACGCCCAGCGAAATGAATCGCCATTTCGCGCATATCGGCCGCGATGCGGTGCTTGTGCCAATGCAGGTGCGGCCGGAAGATCTGACGCAGGTGGTTGCGGCTCTCAAGCTTATGCCCAATCTGGGCGGCATTGTTGTGACGGTTCCGCATAAGGAAAAAATCCTGGCGCTATGTGACCACCTGACCGAAGCGGCATCCTTGGTTGGGGCGGTGAATGTCATTCGCCGCGAACATGATGGGTCCCTGACGGGTGGACAATTTGATGGCGAAGGTTTCGTCGCTGGTCTGCGCGCAGCAGGGCATGCGGTGAAGGGCAAGCAGGTTTGGATGGTGGGCGCCGGCGGGGCTGCTGCGGGCATTGGCTATGCCTTGCTGCGCCATGGTGTTGCTGGCCTTACGCTGCATAACCGCACCCGCGCCAAGGCAGAAAGGCTGATAACGCGCTTGCGCGCTGCGCTGCCGGATGCGCCCTTACGCATCGGCTCCGCTGACCCTGCTGGGCATGAGATTGTGGTCAACGCAACTTCCCTTGGTCTGCATCCGGAAGATGCACTTCCTGTTGCCCCGGATTTGCTGATGCCAGGCATGCTGGCGGCCGAGGTGGTGATGAACCCGGATCAGACTGCCTTTCTGCGGGCGGCCGCGGCACGCGGCTGCGCCACGCATAAAGGGTTGCCGATGCTGCTTGAGCAAATCCCGATCCTGGCGGATTTCGTCACACGCGCCAGCACCACGCCATAGGTTCTTGTGTCAGCGCGGATGGAGATTGATTATCACCGCAGCAGCTGTTGAAGCGATTGTCACTTCGGTCAAATCCGACGGTACGCCGATTGAGGTATGATGGCCAAGCCCGGGCTTCTCACTTAAGCTCCCGTCCCAGCATTTGACTCCCATAGAGGCATAGATGACGCAAAGCCCTCCTGCCCAACGTGCACGCAGTCTTGGCGCCCTGCTTGAACAGGAAGGACCGGAAATTGACCGCCGCCGCGAATTGACGCCGGCAGTAGTTGATGCGCTGGTGGAACATGATCTGTTGCGCCTGCTATTGCCGAAAGGGCTTGGTGGGCAGGAAATCGCCTTACTCGACTTCTGCAAAACCACTGAAGCGGTCGCGTATCATGACGCAAGTACGGGTTGGTTCGTCAATCAATCCAATATTTCCGCCGCTTCTGCCGCAGCTTCCATGCCGCCAGAAATCGCTGCCGAAGTTTTTGCCGGGCCGCGCACAGGGCTTGCCTGGGGTGCGAAGCACAATCAAAGCAAGGCGGTCCGCGTGGAAGGTGGTTATCGGCTTACTGGGAAATGGGGCTTTGCCAGCGGCAATCGTCACGTGAAATGGCTCGGTGCCCATAGTTTTGTCAGCAACCCCGATGGCTCCCCGCATATGCGCTATGGGCAGCATGATGATCGCAGCTTCATCTTTCCGCGCGACCAGGCGGAAATCACCGATGATTGGCAGGTCTTGGGCCTGCGCGGTACCGGCAGCGATACCTATGCGGTGGATGATCTTTTCATTCCCGATAGCCACGCCCCCGCCCGCGATGCCATTGAGGAAAAACGCTGGCCCGGCCCCTTGTATAAGCTGAGTTCCACATTGCTCTACGCCACTGGATTTTGTGGCGTTACCATGGGTGTCGCGCGCCGCATGCTGGATGATTACATCGCCTTGGCCAAAGGGCGGCATAGCCGTGCCTCTGCCAATGCCATGGCCCAAAACCAAGCGGTTCATCGGGAAATCGGGCTTCTGGAAGCGAAGCTTTCCGCTGCACGCGCCTTTCTGCACGCGGCGGCTTCCAATGCCTATGAAGCTGCGGCAGCGAATGAGTTGGATATTGAAGCGCGCATCCGCCTACGCCTTGCCACGACTTATGGCATGAATGAAGCGACCGAAGTGTCACTCGCGTGCTATCGCGGCGCCGGCACCGCGGCGATATTCAATAGCGGCCCCTTCGAGCAACGGATCCGTGACGCCCTCAGCGCCAGCCAGCATCTGCAAGGCATGATGGCGCATATTGAAACCGTGGGCCGCTATCTGATTGGCTCAGACGAACCGCCGCGCTTCCTCTAGGGCGATCGCTTTAGATCGCCCCAGGCGTGATGCTTCAGACGCGGCGCAACCATTTTTTGGCAATGCGGCAAGCAACGGTATAGGCGGGGTTGAAGACATTACCCACGTCATACCGCACGACCTGGCCCATCAAATGGCTCGCCGCACGAACATCCAGGCCATAATCCTCACCTAACCAGCGTGACATTTCCGTGGTGGCATGCTGCAAGGCTTGGTCCAGCGGCCGCGCGTTACCAATGGTGAAAATATCATCTGCGGTTTCACCGCGTGGCCAGGTGATCTTTCGCTTGAGCACACGGAAAGTCACCTCCATTTCAAAGGAGGTTTCAATGCCGGTGCCAACGATTTCGCCATCACCTTGGCAGGCATGACCATCGCCGAGATAGAATAGAGCGCCCGGCACTGAGACCGGGAACCATGCTGTCGTACCCGGCGCGAAAAGACGGTAATCCATATTGCCGCCATTCTGCGCGCTTGTTGCTGTTGATAGTGCTTGGCCAATGGCAGGGGCCACGCCGAAGCAGCCGATCATGGGCGCGATGGCAGGGCTGAAGCTTTCCAGGCCGGGCACGCTTTCCTGCAATTTCACAATGCCTGCGGCGACATCAATATCCCACACCGCCCTTTGCTGCGGCAGGCGTTCCGCCACAGCGCCCGCGTCCAATACCGTGGGCGATAGGGGTGAATAGGTCCAACCTGTCTTGCGGTTGGGTGTCAGCCGATCAATGCGCACGGTCAGCGTATCACCCGGCTCCGCCCCTTCGATGAAAAAGGGGCCGGTCATGGGATTGGGCCGATTGGCCGCCGTAACCTCATGCGCATCCAGGCCCGAAGCATCGAGCGTATCCGTAATCACCGTATCGCCATCAGCAACCCGCAAGCAGGGTTCAGC
>JBDKIR010000204.1:0-5638 GCA_039797035.1 Pseudomonadota bacterium
GCGACCAGCAATATGTCGAAAACCAGATTGCGTTTAACAGCGACAAGATTGATGCCTTGAATAGCGGTATCGGCGCCCTCGTCGATGCCGATCTTGCCAAGGAAAGTGCCAAGTTGCAGGCCCTTCAGGTCCGTCAGCAGCTTGGTATCCAGACGCTCGGCATGGCCAACCAGGGCCCGCAGGTGTTGCTGAGCCTCTTCCGCTGAACATGAAGGGATGACCCCGGTTTCGGCCGGGGTCACCCAATTCCTTTGCTGATAACGGAGACAAAAAATGTCGACGCTTGTTCTTGAGCTCCGCCAGGGCGACATGATGATCGTCAATGGCGCCCCCATCCGGTTTCGCAACCGCACGCGCATCGAACTTACGGCGAAGGCGCGGTTTCTTTTTGGCAAGCAATTGATGACGCCCGATATGGCCGATACACCGGCCAGGCGCATCTATTTCGCACTGCAAACCGCCTATATCGGCGATCATGAGGAAAGACAGGCTGGCTTGGCTGAAGCGCGGCGCCTGATCGCTGAATTCAAGGAAGCGACAACTTCCAAACTTGCGCGCGATTATCTCGATCGTGCCCTGACCGCCGCGGAAGAAGATCAATGCTATGTGGCATTGAAATTCGCCCGTCGCGTGATGCGCCATGAGGAGGTGGTGTTCGGCCTGGCGCCGGTGCCGCAATTTTCCATGCAAGGTGCAGATCAGGAATAGGAAGCGCGGTTATGAGCCAGGCTCTTCTCTCCCGCGCTTATGGCGCGGCCCAGCAGGTGCGTTCGCTGCGCGAACAGGAAGCGGATGTATTTCGCCGCGTGAATTATTCCCTGAAAGCTGCGCTGACCGCAGATACCATCAACAAGGCGCGCGCCATTTCCGATAATCGGCGCCTATGGCTTGGGGTGGAAGCGGCGCTATCCCATCCTGCCAATCAATTGCCGGCCGCGACCCGGCAGGCGATTCTGCGCTTGGGTCGGGCCATTCAGCACGAAATGGACAACCAGCAACCCGATATCAGCTTCCTGGTTGAAATGAATGATCAGATCATTGCGGGGCTGTCGGGTAACCCGGGCTGAAAGCGCCCGCTTCAGATCATGCGCATCAAGGTGCCATCACGCCGGATGGTGTGATGGAACACGGCACCGGCAATATGCAATGCCAGCAGCACCACAATCAGCCAGCCGCCAATGCTGTGCAGCAGTGAAAGAATTTTGGCCAAACCTTCCCAGGCATCCATGAATTTGGGCAGGTCAATGAAGCCGAGATAGGCCGTGGCCCCTTGCAGGGGAAAGCCCCAAGCATTGGTCGCAAGAAACCCGAGCAAAGGCTGGATGATCAGCATGCCATAAAGGCTGTGATGCACCGCGGTAGAGGCGACGCGCAGCAGCTTTGGCATATCCACCGGCGGGCGCGGCGGCGGGCTCAGCCAACGCCAGGCCAGCCGGGCAAGGGCCACGAAAAGAATGGTCAGCCCCGCGCTTTCATGTAGCGCGTAAAACCCCATCTTGTTGTCATCCTTGATGTGCTGGATGACAAAGCCCAGCGGCAAGGCCACCAACATCAGGATCAGCGTCAGCCAATGAAACAGCTTCGCTATGGCGCCATATTGGCCAGCGGGATGCGCGGCATCTGCCCCCTTAGGCGCTGCGCCCATCATGCCATCCATCCCAGCCTCCTTCTTTCGATTGTGCAACATTACATGGGCGCAGCATCATGCGCGAGCCCCGGCGCGCCATGATCGCCGCCCATGCGGATTGGAGTATCGATCCACGTAAAAGATGGGTGAGCCTTGCAGAACGCCAAGGTGCCCGGTGGCGCGTCACCGCGCCGCGCCTGGTGGATGAGCCCATGGCCCTGGCCAAAGCGATGCTGGGGGCGGGGCAGCCGGCAGTGTTGGGGTTGGATTTACCGCTCGGTGTGCCGCGTGGCTTTGCCCTGGGCCGGCAGGAGGAAGATTTTCCAAGCTTTCTGGCGGGTTTGGCGACGCAGCCGGAATTTTTTGCGGTCTCGGCCAGCCTGGAAACTGTCTCCCCCGGGCGGCCTTTTTACCCCGCGCGCGGCATCAAGGGCATGACGCGCGCGGCCCATGCTGCGGCGCTCGGGCTTGCTGATGCGGCGGCGTTATCGCGCCTTTGTGATCGCGCAACGGCAGAACGCCCCGCCGGCGCGCCGGTATTCTGGACGCTTGGCGCCAATCAATCCGGCAAGGCGGCAATCAGCGCCTGGCGTGATTGGCTGGCCCCCGCCTTGGCCGCCGGCGCGCCTTTCCGGCTTTGGCCCTTCGCCGGTGGCCTGCATGAATTACTGGACCGAGACCGGCTAAGCTTGGCCGAGGTCTATCCCGCTGAGGCATTGCGGCATTTGGGCTTGCGCTTGGCGGGTTCCAAACGCGCCCAGGCGCCCCGCCTGGCCATCGCCTCGGCGCTGCATGCCGCCATGGCTGCTTGGCGGGTGGATGCTGATGCAGATCTGGCGGCGGCGATTGCGGATGGCTTCGGGTCCGATGCTGCTGGCGAAGATCGCTTCGATTCGCTGATTGGCGTGCTGGGCCTGATTGGCGTGATCGATGGCTGGCGCCCGGATTTCATCCCGCCAGACCCGATGATCCGCCATTGGGAAGGCTGGGTTCTTGGGCAGACCGCCCTGCCCAAAGAAGCAGGCTGAAGCGTCAGCCCATGGGCACGCCTGCGGCGTCCTTCGCGGTGCGGATGGTTTGCAATGTCTGCACCCGCAAGACCGAAGCCGCACCAGTCAGGCGGGCGGTGAGTTCATTTTCATGCGCCGTATTGCGCGCCACCAGGCGCAGCAGGAAATCCCCGCCGCCACGGATCATGTGGCATTCGCGCACTTCCGGCCAGGATGTTGCCAGGGCTTCAAAAGCATCCAGCACGCTTTGCTTTTGGGATTCGAGACCCACCAGGGCAAAGAACATCACTTCCCAGCCAAGCGCTGCCGGGTCGAGATCCGCGTGATAGCCGCGAATGACGCCTTCTTCTTCCAGGCGGCGCACCCGGCGCAGGCAGGGTGGCGCGGAAAGACTAACCCGGCGGGCCAGTTCCACATTGGTGATGCGCCCATCTTCCTGCAGCTCCGCCAAAATCTGGCGATCCAGGGGGTCAAGGCCGGGTTCCGGGGCGGGTTTCATGGTCTTTACTGCCGGCCTTCATTGCTCAAAACGGTTGCCCGGCGCAATATCATTCCAACTTGCCGCGGCTTCAAGGCTTCGGGTTGCCACCCGCATTCCCGCCCCCGATATCTGTGGCAGCGTAAAGGACAGGTGGCAGATCGTGGCCGAGACATTCCATCGTAAACTTCTGATTCTGGGCGCCGGGCCCGCTGGCTATACGGCGGCGATTTATGCGGCGCGTGCCGGCTTGGCGCCCTTGCTGGTTGCCGGGATGCAGCCTGGCGGGCAGCTTACCATCACCACCGATGTGGAAAACTACCCGGGCTTTGCCGATGCCATTCAAGGGCCCTGGCTGATGGAGCAAATGGCCGCGCAGGCGGTCCATTGCGGCACCCAGGTGGTGCAGGATGTCATTACCGCCATCGATCTCTCGCGCCGACCCTTCCGGGCGCAGGGCGATTCCGGTGATACCTATGTGGCGGATGCGGTCATTATCGCGACCGGTGCGCAAGCGCGCTGGCTTGGCATACCCGGTGAAAAGGAATTGGGCGGCTTCGGCGTTTCCGCTTGTGCCACCTGTGATGGGTTTTTCTATCGCGGCAAGGATGTTGCGGTGATTGGCGGCGGCAATTCCGCCACGGAAGAAGCGCTGTACCTGTCCAATCTGGCGCGCCATGTCACGCTGATCCATCGCCGTGACAGTTTGCGGTCCGAAAAAATCCTGCAGCAACGCCTATTCGCCAAGCCGAATGTGACCATCCTGTGGAATACCCTGACCGAAGCGGTCTTGGCGGATACCTCAGGGCGCGTGCCTGTCGCGCGGGGCTTGGCGCTGCGGGACCGGCTTTCGGGCGAAGCGCGGGAATTGAAGGTGGATGGCGTCTTTGTCGCCATCGGCCATTCCCCGGCCACTGCGCTGTTTCAGGGCCAGATCGGCATGGATGCGGAAGGCTATATTCAGACCGTGCCGGGTACCACGCGCACCACGCTTCCGGGGGTTTTCGCCGCGGGGGATGTGCAGGACAAGACCTATCGTCAGGCGGTGACCGCCGCCGGCACCGGCTGCATGGCGGCGCTTGAGGCGGAGAAATTCCTCGCAGCCGAAGAAGCGGGGCAGGCGGCGGCCTGATGCCCACGGATTGGGACAAGCTGCGCGTCTTTCACGCGGTGGCGGAAGCCGGGTCCTTCACCCATGCCGGCGAATCGCTCAATCTCAGTCAATCTGCAGTGTCGCGTCAGATTCAGGCGCTGGAAGATGCGCTGAATGTGCCGCTTTTCCACCGCCATGCCCGAGGCCTGATTCTGACCGAGCAGGGGGAAACCCTGAACCGCACCGTGCGGGAGGTTTTCGCGAAGCTGGCCATGACCGAAGCGATGCTGACGGAAAGCCGGGAACGCCCGGCGGGTCGCTTGAAAGTCACTTCCACCATCGGCTTCGGCAGCACCTGGTTGGCGCCGCGCCTTAAGAAATTGATGGATCTGCATCCGGAAATCACCGTGACGCTCCTGCTGGATGATTCGGATTTGGACATCGCCATGCGAGAGGCGGATGTGGCCATTCGCATGCACCCGCCGCGCCAGCCGGATTTGATCCAGCGCCATATCGCAAGCTTTGGCTGGCGCATTTGCGGCGCCGCTTCCTATCTGAAAACCACCGGCATCCCGCAGCGGGTCGAGGATTTGGATGCGCATCGGCTGATCGTCTATGGCGACTATCAACCCCCGATGGAAAACATCAATTGGCTGGCCGAAGCCGGGCGGCGGCCTGGCACGGCCCGGCGCGCGGCAATTGAGCTGAATTCCCTGCCCGGCATGGTCCAGGCGGTGCGGAGTGGCCTGGGGCTGGCGGCGCTTCCGGATTACATCGGGGCCGAACTCGATGAATTCGTGCAAGTATTGCCGGGCGTGAAGGCGCCGAAGATCGAAGCCTATTTCGTCTATCCTGAGGAAATGCGCCATTCCAAGCGCGTGGCTGTCTTCCGCGATTTCCTGGTGGCGGAATTGGCCGGGTAGCCCGGTTTCGTGTCTGCGGACGTCTGTCGTGAGCTATGCGTTTTCTGCATGGCCGTGTGGTGAAGAACGGGAACCACAACCGGGGGAAGAACGACTATAAAATGTGCATCCGACATTGCTCGGAAGGGGTCCTCGGATCCCTCGTCTCCCAGACGTGAAGCCTCCCTGTTGACTTGGCCCGGAAACCATTGGTTTTCGGGCCTTTCTTTTTGCGGCGGGCTGCCGATGCACCGGCGGCCGTCCCAGTGGGTAGATTGAAGGCCAGCACAGCCCGCACTCCCACCTTTCCCCACCACCCCTTGACGAGACGCCACTTCCGCACTGCCATGGGGCGCGAAGCGCTTGGCAAGGCGCCATTATGCCTGGGAGGATTTCATGACCAACAGCATCACACGCCGCACGGCCCTTGGCCTGGGGGCCGGGCTTCTCGCCGCGCCGGCGATTGTCAGCGCGCAAGGCGCTTGGCCGAGCGGCCCCATTCGCTTCATTGGGCTTTTCCCACCGGGG
>JBDKIR010000205.1:0-2610 GCA_039797035.1 Pseudomonadota bacterium
ATGCGCCTGGTGGAACTCGCCCCCGGCGTGACCGAAGCCGAAATGCGCGAAAAGACCGAAGCAAACTACTCAGTGGCCCTGGCCGGGTGACCGGTTTCACGGCCATAAAGGCGTGAAAATCCCCCCCTGCCCGGCAGCACGCTTGACCGGGCGGGGTCATGGGACCATTTTGCGCTCGATTTCCCGAACTTGACGCGCCTTGCGCGCCTTTTGAATGAGGCCCGATGCCCAAAGAAGACATGATGGAGTTCAGCGGCCAGGTGGTTGAGCTTCTGCCCAACGCCATGTTCCGTGTGAAACTGGACAATGAGCATATCGTGCTGGCCCATACCAGCGGGAAGATGCGCAAGAACCGCATTCGCGTGCTGGCTGGCGATCGCGTCAATGTTGAAATGACGCCCTATGATCTGACCAAGGGCCGCATCACCTTCCGCTTCAAGTAAAGCGCACCCCATGGATGCCGCGCGCTTGCCGCTGGTTTTGGCGAGCGCCAGCCCCCGCCGCCTGGATTTGCTGGCGCGGCTGGGCATTACGCCCGCGCGCGTCATTGCCACAGATGTTGATGAAACGCCTTTGAAGGCCGAATTGCCGCGCGCCTTGGCCGCCCGGCTTTCCCTGGCCAAGGCCGAAGCGGCGGTGTCGCTGGCTGAAGGCGCCTTGGTGCTGGCCGCCGATACCGTGGTTGGTGTTGGCCGACGCATTCTGCCCAAGGGCGAAACCGAAGCCGATGCGCGCTTTTGCCTGAAGCTTCTCTCCGGCCGGCGGCATTGCGTGACCACGGGCGTGGTGCTCGCTTTGCCGGATGGGCGGCGCATCACACGCCTCGTTGAATCCCATGTCACTTTCCAGCGCCTGACCGAAGCGCAGATGGATGATTACATCGCCTCCGGCGAATGGCAGGGGAAGGCCGGTGCCTATGCCATTCAGGGCCGGGCGGAGGCCTTCACGCGCTTCATTTCAGGCAGCCATTCCAATGTTGTCGGACTGCCGCTGTTTGAAACCACGCAAATGCTGCGGGGGATCGGGTGGCTGAAGCCCTGATCCTGGCCGAAGCCTCCCCCGGTGAGGTGCGGACGGCGCTGCTGCTGGCGGGCCGGCTGATGGAAGCCTGGGTGGAACGCCCCGCGCGCCCCGATGGTGTGGGCGATGTGCAGCGCGGGCGGGTCATCGCGATCTCGGCGGCCATGTCGGGCGCCTTTGTCGCCTTGGCCGGCAATGAAACCGGCTTTCTGCCCGAAAGCGCCGCCAGCGCCCCGCGCCAGCCCATTCGCAAAGCCGTGCAGGAAGGGCAGATTCTGGGCCTGCGCGTCACGCGCGCGGCGCAGGCCGGCAAAGGCCCCAGGCTTTCCGCTTTGCTGACCGAGGTTGAGGCCGCACGGCTTGCCGCCGCGCCGGAAGGCGCGCCCCGGCTGATCGCACGCGGCCCCTGTGCGGTAGAACGCCTTGCCGCGCGCCATCGGCAGGCCCGGATATGCGTGGCGGGCGCGGCTTTCGCGGCGCGGCTCCGCCCCGTGCTCGGCGATCGCGTCGAGCTACGCCATGGTGGCGTTTTCGATGACGGGATTGAGGCTGAATTCGCCACGCTTGCCGAAAGCGCCGTGGCTTTGCCGGGCGGCGGTGTGCTGCATATCCAGACCACGCGTGCGCTGACAGCACTTGATGTGGATAGCGGCGGTGCTGCCGATGCCCTGGCGCGTTTCAATGAGGATGCGCTGCCCGAAATCGCCCGGCAGATAAGGCTGCGCAACCTCTCCGGTGCGATTCTGCTGGATGTGGCTGGGCTTTCCGCCAAGCGCCGCCAGGCATTGCTGGAACCGCTGCGCGCCGCCTTGGCGCCAGACCCTTTGGCGCGGCTGGTTGGGCTGACCGGGCTTGGCCTGGTGGAGATTGTGCGCGACCGCATCCACCCGCCAATCGCGGAAATTCTGCATACGCCTTTGGCGGAAGGCTTGGCGGCCTTGCGCCAAGGTGTTCGTGATGCAGCGGCGCGGCCGGCGCAAGGCCTGATGCTGGAAGCACGCCCCGAAGTGCTGGCCGCCTTGCGCGATTTGCCCGGCGCGCTGGATGAATACGCAGCCATGACTGGACATGGGCTTGCCTTGCGCAGCATCGCAGCCGGCACGGCACAAATTCGGGAGGTGGCGCGTGACTGAGAATGAGAAAAAGCCACGCCGCCCGCGCTGCCCGATTTGTGGCCGCGCCCCGGCGCCGGATCAGCACCCTTTTTGCTCCGATCGCTGCCGGCAGGTGGATCTTGGCCGGTGGCTGACGGAATCCTACGCCATCCCTGCGGCGCCGCCCGACATCGAGGAAGAATAACCCTTCACGGCTTCCTGCGCCCGGCCTAGCCTCTCTGGCAAAGGTTGAGAGGAAATCGCCATGGAAGAATTTGATTACGTGATCGTGGGCGCTGGCGCTGCGGGTTGCGTGCTGGCCAATCGGTTGACCGCTTCGGGCAAGAATAGCGTCGCTATCCTGGAAGCGGGCGGCAAGGACAATAATATCTTCATCAAGATCCCGGCCGGCTTCAACAAGACCGTCTACAATCCGAAGCTGAATTGGGGCTATGAAACCGCCCCTGGGCCTTACATCGATAATCGCAAAATCCCC
>JBDKIR010000206.1:0-5041 GCA_039797035.1 Pseudomonadota bacterium
GCAAGCGCTTTGCCAGATCCCCTATGGCGAAACCCGCAGCTACGCCGATATCGCCCGCATCCTGGGCTCAGCGCCGCGCGCGGTGGGCCAGGCCAATGGCGCCAATCCCATCCCCCTGCTGATCCCATGCCATCGCGTGATCGGCGCTCAGGGGGCGCTGGGTGGCTATTCCGGCGGCGATGGTCCGGCTACAAAGCGCTATCTTTTGGACCTCGAAAGTCGAAGTCTCCGTCTCCCCCTCTAACCCCCCCCAAGCGCCTTTGAGGCGCTCCAGATGGATAAATCCATGAACCACGCCATTCGCATCCACGAAACCGGTGGCCCGGAAAAGATGATCTGGGAAGAAGTACCGCTGCCCTCCCCCAAAGCGGGTGAGGCACTGGTCCGCCACAAGGCCGTTGGGCTCAATTACATCGATGTCTATTTCCGCACTGGCCTCTATAAGGCGCCGACCATGCCCGCCATCATTGGCATGGAAGCCTCCGGCATCGTGGAAGCGATTGGTGAGGGTGTCACGGAAGTAAAGGTTGGTGACCGCGTGGCCTATGCCACCGGCCCGATCGGCGCCTATACTGAAGCGCGCACCATCAAGGCGGATCGCCTGGTGAAGCTGCCCGAAGCCATCAGCTTCGAACAGGGTGCGGCGATGATGCTGCAGGGCATGACCGCGGCCTTCCTCATCAAGAAATGCTACGCCGCCAAGGCTGGGCAGACCGTCCTGATCCATGCCGCAGCCGGCGGTGTTGGCCTGATCCTGAGCCAATGGGCGAAGCATCTTGGCTGCACCGTCATTGGCGTGGTGAGCACGACAGAAAAGGCTGCCTTGGTGAAAGCCCATGGTGTCGATCATGCGCTGCTCACCACCGATGATATCCCCGCCCGCGTGAAGGAAATCACCGGGGGCGCGATGTTGCCCGTGGTCTATGACAGTGTCGGCAAGGATACCTTCGTCACCTCGCTCGATTGCCTGGCACCCTATGGGATGATGATTTCCTATGGTAATGCTTCCGGCCCCGTATCGATTCCGGATCTTGGCATTCTCGCGGCCAAGGGCTCGCTTTTTGTGACGCGCCCGACGCTTGCGACCTATACCGCGCAGCGTGAGGATCTGGTCGCCCGCGCCAATGACCTGTTTGAGGTTGTGGCCTCTGGCGCGGTGAAAATCCGCGTCAATCAGACCTTCCCCTTGAAGGATGCCGGGGCAGCGCACATCGCCCTTGAATCCCGCAAGACCACGGGCAGCACGGTTTTGATTCCCTGATGGGCTGAAGCCTGGGCAAGCCAAGCTCTCCGCTGCGCTTGCCCGGGCGGCTCTCAGCCGAAATGCAGTGCCGGCACCTTATCCTGCGGGCGCACAAAATAGACGTAGCGATAGACCTCTCGCAGGCCGAGGCTGAGCTGCGCCTGGCATGAGGCGATATTGGCCGCCGCAACCTGTGCCCAAAGGCATTGGGCGCCCTGACCAAGGGCCCAATGCGCTGCCGCGCGGGTGATCCTGGATGCCAGACCACGGCGCCGCGCCTCCGGTCTGACGGCCAGATCAAAGAAGCCGGCATAATCGCCATCCGCCACCACGGAAATACAGGCCAGCGCCTGCTCGCCATCGCGCAAAACGCCCCAAGCACCCGGCACCATAAGCATATCTACCGCGCGTTCCTTTTCAGCACGGCGCGCAGGCACCTGATGCTCTGCCGTGGCGGTAACGGCCATCCAGTCCTCATCGGGCTGATCCGCAAAACGGACCATGGCATCAGCCGCTGCTATGCCTTCAATCGGCGCGGCGAAGATGATGGTTTCATCCTTTTCAACATATCCGCGCGCGCGGAGCAGCGCGGCAAGGCCGGGCGGGTCCAGCGGGGTTGAACGAAAGCGAACCGGCAGGCCAAGCGCCGCGTAGCGTCCTTCAATGCGCTGAATACGGGCGGCCAGATCCGGATCTGGCGCCGGGTTCAAGGCGCTTGCGGCATTGGCGCGGCCTGTGCCGCCCAGGAAGGCGCGCACCACGAATTCACCATCATAGGCGATACGCTGGGATGGCACGGCGGTCAGACATGCCCGCTCCAGGGCAGCGATCTCTGCCCGTCTGTCATTCTGCACCATGCTCATAATTTCCCGATAACAGCCGCTGCTGGATCTTCCGGCGCGGCAGCCGCTTTCGCGTCATTGCGCCTTGCATGCCAGGCTTCCATCAATTGCAGGATGGTGGCTGCGGTTTCTTCAATACTGCGGCGTGTCACATCGATCACTGGCCAGCCCTGGCTCGTGCAAAGCCGCCTTGCCGCGATGATCTCGGCCTTCACCGCCTCATGATCGATGTAATCCGTGGTGTCCTGCCGCACACCCTGACCACCAATGATCTTCAAGCGATGGCGCCGAATATCGATCAGGGCATTGACCTCAATATGCAGACCAACCACTGGGCAGGGCGGATCATTCAGGATTTCCGGCAGGCTGGCCCCTGGCACGATCGGCACATTGGCCGCCTTTATCCCACGATTAGCAAGATAAAAGCAGGTTGGCGTCTTACTGCTGCGGGAAACACCCACCAGCACAACATCGGCATTGCGAATACCCACCGTGCCCTGCCCATCATCATGGGACAGCACGTAATGCATGGCATCAATGCGGCGGAAGTAATCCGCATCCATCACATGCTGCGCTGCACGTCTTTCGCGGGCCTGCACGCCCGTCGCTTCCTGCAACAATGCCATGACAGGATCGAGCGGTGAGAGGAACGCGACGCCAAGCCGCTGGCAGGTTTCCTCCAAGGCGTGGCGCAGGCTGGTATCAACCAGGGTATAGAGAACCGGCCCGGGTTCCTGTTCAATCCCTTCCAGCACCCGGTCCAATTGCAAGCGGCTGCGGATCAGGCTCCAGCGATGATCCACCACATGATGATTATCGAAGCGCGCCAGGGTTGCGCGCGCGATGGATTGCAATGTCTCCCCGGTGGAATCGGACACGAGGTGAAGATTGATCTGTCGCTGCGCCATGGCTGGGGAATACCGTGAATCAGAGTGGATAATGGGGATGATTTCTAAGGCGGAACCCATCCTAACCCATCATGGGGATGAAAGGCGCTATTTGCGCAAGCCGGCATAAGTTTTTTCCGTCCCAGTGCCCGAAGCGGGGCATCACCGATTTTGTTGCTGCACCAACGGCAAAAGCGTTTTTCCGCCTCAGGACAATATTGTGGATCAGCTGTGGATGACTTGCCTCCCCGTCATCCACAGGGTCCTACAACAGCCTCATCTTTCATAATCTAAGATTCAAGTATTAGGATGCGGCCATGGACAGTGAAACCGATCCCTCCAGGGCTAAGCCCATCCTTCGTGCCCTGGCCGGTGAGGCTGTCTGGCCGCCCCCAGTATGGCTGATGCGCCAAGCTGGCCGCTACTTGCCGGAATACCGCGCGACCCGCGCCCAGGCCGGGGATTTCATTTCCCTCTGCACCATGCCGGAGCTGGCCGCCGAGGTCACCCTGCAGCCCATTCGCCGCTATGGCATGGATGCTGCCATCCTCTTTTCCGATATCCTGATGGTTCCCTGGGCCTTGGGCCAAGGGCTGCGCTTCGCGGAAGGTGAAGGCCCCCTTCTTGATCCAATCCGCTCGCCTGAGGGGATTGCCGCGCTTAACCCCGCGGGGCTCTTGCAAAAAGCCGCACCGATTTTTGAGACGGTGCGCCTGACACGCGCAGCGCTCGATCGGGATCATCCGAAAACCACGTTGATCGGCTTTGCCGGCGCCCCCTTCACGGTGGCCTGCTATATGGTCGAAGGCCGTGGCAGCAAGGATTTCGCCGCGACCCGCGGCATGGCCTTCAGCGATCCCACCAGCTTTGGCCGGCTGATGCGCATCCTGCAGGATGCCACCACGGAATACCTCGTCGCGCAGGTTGAAGCAGGCGCGGAAGCGCTCATGCTCTTCGATACCTGGGCAGGGCTTTTGCCACCGAGCCAATTCCGGCGCTGGGTGATCGAACCCTCTGCCGCCATTGCCCGCGCCGTGCGCAAGCGCTGCCCGAAAACGCCCATCATCGGTTTCCCGCGCCTGGCCGGCCCCTTGCTGTCCGATTACGCGGCCCGTGCTGCGGTGGATGCGGTGGCCATGGATACCTCCATGGAGCCGCGCTGGGCTGCCCAAGCTGTGCCACCCACCATGGCACTCCAGGGCAATCTGGACCCGCTGGCGCTGGTCGCTGGCGGCGCGGCGCTGGAAGCCGAAGCACGCAGCATCCTGGGCGCCATGCGTGGCCGGCCCTTCATCTTCAATCTGGGCCACGGTATCATCCCACCCACGCCGCCCGAGCATGTGGCGCAATTGATGCGCCTGATCAGAAGCGGTTGAACAGCCGCGCTCTGGCCTAGAGCGTGTCGCGTTCACACGGCTTCGCGCAACCTGCTCCAGGTCGTTGTTTGTCGAGCATCTTCACAGGTTCAGATGAATCCATCTGAACCTGATCTGCTCTAGCTTTCCGCTTCCGGCACGAAGGGTGGCTTCAGCCAAAGCGCATCCTTGACCTTGGTTTTCACGAAAGCCTCATGCGCGGCGAGCAGCGCAGGGTCCGGCGTGATGAGCACCGGCACACGCGCGACCGTTTCCACTTCCAGCCCAATATGGCGGCGCGCCTGATTGGCGGCCAATTCCAGCCCTGGCTGCTTCCCGCCCATCAATTCCAGATAGACTTGCGCCAGCAATTGGCAGTCCAGAATGGCATTATGGCTGCCGCGCATGGAATTATCCACGCCAAGGCGCCGGCACAGCGCATCAAGATTATTCGGCATGCCTGGGTAGCGCGCTTTGGCCATGGCCAGGCTGTCGATCATGCGGCGGCGATCCAGCGCGGGGCGATTGCAGCGGAAGAGTTCCGCATCCAGGAAGCCGAAATCGAAGGGTGCATTATGGGCGATGATGTCGGCATCGCCCAGAAAAGCCAGCAAGCGATCCGCAAGATCAGCAAATTTCGGCTTGCCGGCCACATCACCATTGGTGAAGCCATGGATGCGTGACGCCTCGGCTGGGATATCCCGTTCAGGGTCA
>JBDKIR010000207.1:0-6281 GCA_039797035.1 Pseudomonadota bacterium
GGCCGATGCGGCGCGCGAAATACGGGAATTTCTCGGTTAGTCCTGTTCTATTTCTGGCAACCGATACCGATCCGCCGGATCATTCCAACCCTTGAAATTCGGCGCGCGTTTTTCCGCGAAGGCAGCGCGGCTTTCCAGCAGATCAGACTTGTCGCCATGCTCATGCAGCTTGGCGGCGAGCCGCTGTTGCGCTTGCGTCGGCGCGGGGCGCATGCGGCGCATCATATGGATGGTATTGACGCGCGCGGCGGGCGGCAGGGTCAGCATATGGCGCGCCATTTCAAGCGCCGTTTCCATCAGCGCTTCGGGCTCCACCAGGCGATTGACGAAACCAAGCTGATAGAAACGTTCTGCCGTGAAGCGAAAGCCAAGCGCCATTTCCATCGCAACCGGATAGGCAAGATTGGCCAGGTGCCCGTGATTATAGCCACCGAGCAGCCAGCGCTTTGCCTCTGACACTTCAAAAATCGCGGTATTGGCGGCGACGCGCAGATCGGTGCGTTCCACCAGCATGAAGCCGCCGCCCATGGCAAAGCCATTTACAGCGGCGATGACAGGCTTTTCCAAAGTGCCGGCATTGAAGGGGTCTTCCATGTCAATGCGCCGCCCGCCAGGGCTTTTATCGGCAAGCGATTCCTTCATATCCTCGCCCGCGCAAAAGCCGCGCCCGGTGCCGGTCAGGATCGCGACTTCAAGCTTCGGGTCGGTGCGAAATGCGGTCCAGATGCGGGCCAATTCCAGGCGCATTTCATGGTTCAGCGCATTGAGCCGCTCAGGCCGGTTCATGCGCACGACAAGCACCTGCCCATGGGTTTCGGTTTCAACAACGGCCATGACATTCCCCCTTTGGATTTAGGGCATGATGGGCGGGGGCGGGGCGGCTGAACAGGGGGGATTTCCCAAAACCCCGCATCCTGTTCTAGCCTTTCCCCAATAACCCAATCAGGCAGGAAACCCATGCGCAAACTCACCATTGGCGATGTCACCATCACCAGCATCATCGAACGTGATGGCCCCTGGCGCGCGCCGGGGCAGATGTTCCCGGATGCGCCGGCGGAGCAGATCGAAGCGACGCTGAAGGAATTGGAACCGGAGACTTATGACGCGGCCTCCGGCAAGATGGTGATCACCTATCAGACCTATGTGGTGCGCACGCCGCGCCATACGATTCTGGTGGATACCTGCACCGGTGAAGACAAGGGCTATCCCGCGCCGATGGATTTCCCGAAGCAGCCCTGGCTGGATGGGCTGAAGGCCGAGGGGCTTTCCTTCAATGACATTGATTATGTCATGTGCACCCATTTGCATATTGACCATTCCGGCTGGAATACCGTGCTGCGCGATGGCCGCTGGGTGCCAACCTTCCCGCGCGCTAAATATGTTTTCCATAAGCGCGAATATGCGGCGTGGGAGGCTTCAACCAAGGCCGGCGAAACCCGCCCCGGTGGCGGTGGTTCCGTTTTCACCATGAATTGCGAACCGGTGGTGGCGGCAGGCCAGGCCCTGCTGGTGGATGATGATTTCAGCCTGGATGATTGCATCACCATTGAACCCACACCCGGCCATACGCCCTGCCATTGCTGCGTGCATATCAAAAGCCGCGGCCAGCATGCCGTGATCACGGGTGATTTGATGCATCACGCGCTGCAGATTCATCGGCCTTCCTGGTCCACCATGTTCTGCTGGGACCCGAATGAGGCTGCCAAAAGCCGCACCCGCTTCCTGGGCAATGTTGCCGATACCGACACCAAGATCTTGCCGATCCATTTCCCCAATCCATCGGTGGGCCGGGTTGAATCCAATGGTGATCGCTTCCGCTGGCGCTATATGCGCTGACCCATGACCATGCCCCCGCTGCAGGGCCTGCGCGTGCTGGATTTGGCGCGCGTTCTGGCCTGCCCCTTTTCGGCAATGATTCTTGCCGAATTGGGGGCCGAGGTGATCAAGGTGGAACAACCCGGCAGCGGCGATGAAAGCCGCAGCTATGAACCTGTGGCCGAACAGAATGGCCAACGCGACAGCGCCTATTTCTTTGCCTGCAATCGCGGCAAGCGCAGCGTCACGGTCAATCTGCGCCACAAGGAAGGTCAGGCGCTGGTGCGCGACCTTGTCCGGCAGTGCGATGCGGTGCTGGAAAATTTTCCGACCGGCACGCTGAAGCGTTACGGGCTGGATTGGGAATCCCTGCGCGCCATCAATCCGCGCCTGGTCATGCTTTCCTGCACCGGCTTCGGGCAAACCGGGCCTTATGCCAAACGCAAGGGCTATGACACGGTATTCCAGGCCATGTCGGGGCTTTTGGCGCTGACTGGCGAAAGGGGCGGCGGGCCGGTCAAGCCCGGCCTTCCGGTGGCGGATCTGACCTCGGGCCTTTGGATCACCATTGGATTGCTCGCAGCATTGCGCGGGCGCGATGCCACGGGACAGGGCGCCTATATTGATTTCTCCATGCTGGATGGTCAGGTGGCCTTGCTGACTTCCGCCGCCGCGCGCTTTTTCGCCTTGAATGAAGTGCCGCCGCGGTTGGGCACGGAACATCCGGGGCGCGTGCCGACCGCTTCCTTCAAATGTTCCGATGGACGCTTTCTGCACATTACCTGTTCTGATCAGCATTGGGCGCCGCTGTGCCGCGTGCTGGGGCTGGATGAATTGGGCGCGGATCCTGCCTTGCAGGCCAATGCGGAACGGGTCGTGCAGCGCGAACGCGTCATGGCCGGTATCACCGTCGCCATGGCAAAGCTGACGCGTGCGGAAGCCGTGGCGCTTCTGGACGGGGCCGATGTGCCGAATGGCCCCGTGCTCACCATTGATGAAACCTTCGCGGACCCGCATGTGCAGGCGCGTGGCTGTGTTGGCGCATTCAACCACCCCTTGCTCGGCGCCTTTCCGGCCTTGCGGTTGCCGTATCGTTTCGATGGTTTGGCGGATCCGGAAATTCAGCGCCCCCCCTTATTGGGAGAGGATACGGAAGCGGTGCTGCGCGATTTATTGCATTACACGCCAGCGCGGATTGAAACCCTGCGTGCGGAAGGCGCGATATGACCGAAGCCGTTTTGTATGATTTCAATGACGGGCTGGCGCAGATCACGCTGAACCGGCCAGAGGCGCGCAACGCTCTTAATATCGCCATGTGCGAAGCGCTTGTGGCGGCCACGCGCCGTGCCCGTGAAGATGGCGCGCGCTGTGTTGTGGTGCGCGCCCATGGTTCCGTGTTTTGCGCGGGCGCTGATCTCAAGGAACGGCAAGGCATGGGCGATGACGCGGTGCGGGCGCGCCGCCTGAAAGCCTTTGCGGCTTATGAGGCTTTGGAACGCCTGCCCATGCCGGCCATTGCCGTGGTGGAAGGCCCGGCTGTGGGATCAGGTGTGGAAATCGCGGCCGCCTGTGACTTCATCATTGCGACACCGGCGGCGTCTTTCCGCACACCGGAAGCGCTTTGGGGCACGGTGGGGGCAACGCAGCGCTTGCCGCGAATCATTGGAAAAAGGCTGGCCAAGGATTTGATGTTCACCGGCCGTGCGCTCGGCGCCGAGGAAGCGCGCGAAGCGGGGCTGGTGGCGCGGGTGCTGCCGCCGGAAAGCCTGGACGCCAGCATTGCGGAAATCACCGCCACCATCCTGAAGGCGCCACCCGCTGCCATGGCGCTTGCGAAACGCTGCGTGGATGAAGGGCTGGAACGTGATCCGCGCGGTGCGCTTGCCACCGAAATCCTGGCAATTGAGGAAAGCCTGGCGGCGGCCGAATGGCGCAAGAAAATGCAGGGTTTTGGCTGATGCAGGCCGGCTGGACCACAAGGCTTGGCGATTTGCTGGAGCGCAACGCCAAGGAGCGCCCGGCGGCCGAGGCCCTGGTTACCAGCGATGGCCGTCGCCTGACCCATGCGGCGCTGCGTGAGGAGGTGCGCGCCACGGCGCGCGCCATGCTCGCGCAAGGCATCCGGCGCGGTGATTTCATCGGCTTGTTGATGGGCAATGGTGTTGAATGGGTCAGTATTTTTGCCGGCGCGGCGCTGATTGGCGCCATTACCGTGCCGGTGAATACGCGCCTTAAAGGGGCTGAAATCGCCTTCACCTTGCAGAAATCCCAATGCCGCGCATTGTTTTTCACGACACGTTTCCTGAATATCGATTTCGCGGCCATGCTCGGCGCCGAGGAACCGGCGCTTGCCTCTGGCCTGCCCGGCACGGCCTTGCCAGCCTTGCGCCTGGCCGTGGCGCTGGGGAAAGGCGCGCCGCGTGCCGCGCTCGCCTGGGAAGGGTTTCGTGCACAGCAAGTGAGTGATGCCGCGCTGGATGCCGCCATGGCGGAAGTCAGCGCGGAAGATCGGCTGCTGGTGCAATTCACTTCCGGCACCACGGCGCATCCCAAGGGCGTGCTGCTCACGCATCATAATATGCTGCGCAATGCGGCGGCGGTGGTCGAACGGCTCGGCATAAGGGCGGATGATCGTTATTTGAATTGCCGGCCCTTTTTCCATGTGGCGGGCAGCACGTTATCGCTGCTGGTGGCGCTTACCACCGGGTGCTGCCTGATCACGCCGCCCAGTTTTGAAGCGGGCTTGGCGCTACGCCTGCTGGAAGAAGAACGCTGCACACTCACCAGCGGCAATGACAGTATTTTTCAGATGATGATGGCGCATCCGGATTTCCGGCCAGAACGCCTGCATCTGCGGGGCGGTTGGGCCGCAGCCGGGCCAGAGACGATGCGCCGCATCATGGATGTGATGGGTGCCAAGGCACTTGGCTGGTGCTACGGGCTTTCTGAAGCCTCGCCCAATGTTGTCTGTTCCGATGTACGAGAACCGGCGGAGATTCGCGCCTCTGGCCGCGCGCTGCCGCATCCTGGCCTGGAATTGCGCATTGTGGATCCGGAAACCGGCGCCATTCTGCCCGCCGATGCGCGCGGCGAAATCCAGCTGCGCGGCTGGAGCGTGATGCAGGGCTATGTGAATGATCCCGAAATCACCGCCAAAACCTTCACCGCAGATGGCTGGCTGCGCACCGGGGATCTCGGCACGCTGGATGCCGAAGGGCGCCTTGGCCTTGCGGGTAGGCTCAAGGATGTGATTCGCGTGGGCGGTGAAAACGTGGCGCCGGCCGAGGTTGAGGAAGTGCTGCTGGGCCACCCGGCAATTTCCATGGCGCAGGTGGTGGGGGTGCCCGATGCGCGCCTTGGCGAGGTGTGCGCCGCCTTTGTGCAACTCAATCCCGGGGCCACGGCCACGCCCGAATCACTCCTGGCTTGGCTCAAGCCGCGTATCGCCAATTTCCGCCTGCCGCGTCATTTGCACCTGGTTCAGGATTTTGAGGCGATTGGCATGACCGCGAGCGGCAAGGTGCAGAAAACCAAGCTGCGCGCCCATGCGCTGACCCTGCCGCCCTTTGCCGAGGCGCAAGGGGCCGGCTGAAGCAAGGGCCCGCGCCGCAGGCCAGGGTTCACGCGCTGCGCGGGCTTGCTCCGGGAAATCGATTCAGAGCGCAAACCGGGCTGGACAGGGCAGGGGCGCTTCGCTAGGAAGCAGGTCTGGCGGCGCTGCGGCTCCGCCGGGGCCCAGATAGCTCAGTTGGTAGAGCATGCGACTGAAAATCGCAGTGTCGCTGGTTCGATTCCGGCTCTGGGCACCATTTTCCCCTTTAAATCAAGGTATTGATGGTGGGGCGACGCATCCGCCAGCCCCCACCCGCGCCTTACGCCCCATCAATCCACAGCGGATACAAAACCCCGGCCTTCTGGGCCCTGCGTGACCTTGATGACCCCAGGGAAGGGAAAATGCGCGCCCGCCAAACGAAGGCCGGTATCGGCGGCTTCCTGCAAAAGCCCGATACGCAGGCTGGTGGAACCGGCACGGTCCGCGTCAAACAGAAAGCCCCATTCGGGATGCTTGATCTGCAAGGCAGGCAAATGCAGCGCATCGGCGGCGATCAATAAGGGGTTTTTGCCCCCCATCTGGAAGCCAACCTGGCCCGGCGTATGGCCGGGCAGGGCGCGGATTGTGACGCCCGGCAGGATTTCCTCACCCGGATGGATCACCACCAGTCTGTCGCCATAGGCCTTGAGTGCGGCTTGCGCCATGGGAAGCTGGATGGTCTGCGGCCCATCCAGCGCCGCCGGATTGGACCAGAAGGCAATTTCATCCGCGGCCACATGCATGGCCGCTTGGCGATAAATGGGCTTGTCATCACGCAGCAGACCCCCCGCATGGTCACGATGCATATGGGTCATGAATAGGTCTGTGATGTCATCGGGCCCGATGCCAAGGCTTTCCAAAGCGCGCGGCAGAT
>JBDKIR010000208.1:0-2875 GCA_039797035.1 Pseudomonadota bacterium
AGGTTTCTAACGGCCTGTAGCAACCGCTCGCCAAGCGTAGAAGCTGCATTTGCATCGTCGAGAGACATCAAACACCTCCGACGTAAATGTTTTACAATTTTTAAATTTTTTGCAAGTAAAAATTTAAATGGCTGGGCATGTTTCTTTTCGGAAGTCTGCCCAGCCAAACTTAGATGAGGGGGATCAAAGGGAACCGAACAGCGCGGCGGTATCGCTCATGCGGTTCGAAAAACCCCATTCATTGTCATACCAAGACAACACGCGCACCAAGCCGCCATCCACCACTTGCGTCTGCGTCGCATCAAAGGTGGAAGAAGCCGGGTTGTGGTTGAAATCAATGCTGACCAGCGGTTCGGTATTATAGCCAAGAATACCCTTCAATTCGCCCTCAGCCGCCGCCTTCATCGCCGCATTCACAGCCTCCTTCGTCACACCTTCCTTGGCGGGCACGAAATCAAGCGACACGAGCGAGACATTGGGCGTTGGGATGCGAATGGCCGTGCCATCCAGCTTGCCCTTCAATTCCGGCATCACGAGGCCCACCGCCTTGGCAGCACCCGTTGAGGTCGGGATAGCGGAAACCGCCGCTGCGCGGGCGCGGTGCAGATCCTTATGCAGCGTATCAACGGTGTTCTGGTCACCCGTATAGGCGTGGATCGTCACCATATAGCCGCGCAGAATGCCGAAGTTTTCATGCAGCACCTTGGCCACCGGTGCCAGGCAATTGGTGGTGCAGGACGCGTTGGAAATCACCGTCATGTCCTTGGTCAGCGTCTTGTGATTGACGCCATAGACAATCGTCGCATCCGCATTATCGCCAGGGGCGGAGATCACCACCTTGCGCGCACCTGCCGTGATCAGTGCGGAAGCCTTTTCCTTGCTGGTGAAAATGCCGGTGCATTCCATGGCGACATCAACGCCCTGGAAGGGCACCTTGGTCGGGTCACGTTCGGCGCTGACAATAATCGGCGCATAGGTGCGGCCATTGGCGGTGATGATGATCTTGTTGCCATCCACCGCGACTTCACCGGGGAAGCGGCCATGCACACTGTCATAACGGAACAGATGCGCATTGGCTTCAACGCTACCCAGATCATTGATCGCAACGCATTCCACATCGCGGCGATTGCTTTCAATCATCGCACGCAACACAAGGCGCCCGATGCGCCCGAACCCATTGATGGCAACCTTCACGGCCATGATATTTTCCTTCCCCAAAGAAGCTAAAATCAAACCCCAAGCCGCTTGCGCACGGCTTCCGTCACCGCTTCCGGCGTAATGCCGAAATGCTTGTAGAGATCATCGGCGGGCGCCGAGGCACCGAAGCTCGTCATGCCAATGAAAACGCCGCCATCACCAAGCCAGCGTTCCCAGCCAAAGCCAACCGCGGCTTCAATGCCAAAGCGCGGCGCGCTGCCGAGCACGCTGGCGCGATAGGCATCATCCTGCGCGGCAAACAACTCCCAGCACGGCAGGGACACCACGGCGGTCGCGATGCCTGCTGCCTGCAATGTATCGCGCGCGGTCATGGCGAGCGATACCTCGCTGCCGGTCGCGATCAGCGTCGCCTGGCGCGCGCCATCGGCTTCCGCCAGCACATAGCCACCGCGGGCCGAGCGATTTTCGGCTGTATCGGTGCGGAGCGTCGGCAGGTTTTGGCGCGACAAAGCGAGCAAGGATGGCCCATCCGCACGGCGCAAAGCCAATTCCCAGCATTCGGCGGTTTCCATCGCATCCGCCGGGCGGAAGACATGCACATTCGGCATGGCGCGGAAGGACGCGATATGCTCCACCGGTTGATGCGTGGGCCCATCTTCACCAAGGCCGATTGAATCATGCGTCAGCACATGAATGACACGCTGGCGCATCAGCGCGGCAAGCCGCACCGCAGGGCGCAGATAATCGCTGAAGACCAGGAAGGTGCCGCTATAGGGGATGATGCCGCCATGCAGCGCCATGCCATTCATGGCCGCTGCCATGCCATGTTCCCGCACGCCCCAATGCACGAAGCGGCCGCTGAAATTGCCGGGTGCAATCGCCGGCACGCCCTTCACATTGGTATTGTTGGAACCGGTCAAATCCGCCGAACCACCGACCATTTCCGGCACGGATGGCACCAGCGCTTCCAGCGCCTTCTGGCTGGAAACACGGGTTGCGAGCTTCGGCTTATCGGTCGCGATCTGGGCGCGGAGTGCGGACAGCGCCTCATTCCAGGCTTCCGGCAGGCGGCCAGCCATGGCGCGTTCAAACTCGGCGCGCTGCGGGTGCTTCGCAATGCGCTTCAGCCAGGAACGCCGCGCGCCCGCGCCACGCCGCCCGGCAGCCTCCCACAGAGTCTTGATATCGGCCGGCACTTCAAAGGGCGCCGCTGTCCAACCTAGCGCCTGCTTGGCGGCAGCGGCTTCAGCGGCACCGAGAGGCGCGCCATGGCTGCCCGCCGTGCCCGCCTTGGTCGGCGCGCCCAGGCCAATAATGGTGCGGCAGGCGATCAGGGTGGGCTTACGGCTACGCATGGCCCAGGCCATGGCCGCGGCCAATTCGCCCGCATCATGGCCATCCACGCGCCGTACTGCCCAGCCATAGGCCTGGAAGCGCTTCAGCACATCTTCCGAGAATGACAGCGCGGTGTCGCCATCAATCGAAATGTGATTGTCGTCCCAAAGCACGGTCAGCTTGGAAAGCCCGTAATGGCCGGCCAGCGCTGCCGCTTCATGCGCGATGCCTTCCTGCAAATCACCATCGGAGGCGATGACCCAGGTCCGGTGATCCACCAAGGAGGCACCAAACCGCGCCGCCATCATGCGTTCCGCCATGGCCATGCCGACGGCGGTGGAAATACCCTGGCCGAGCGGTCCGGTGGTGGTCTCGATCCCCG
>JBDKIR010000209.1:0-5349 GCA_039797035.1 Pseudomonadota bacterium
CAATCGCACAGAAACATCCCCCCTGACTGCCGAACACCATGAAATCGCGGCCCCGGCCGAGGCAGCCGGCACACGTGCCGACCGCTTCCTCGCGGATGCGATAGGTTCGCTCTCTCGCTCCCGCGTCAAGACCTTGATGCTGGAAGGCCATGCACGGCGGGACGGACAAACCCTGACCGACCCTTCGGAGGCCATTCGTCCTGGCGCTGTCTATACCTTGACCGTCCCGCCCGCGAGTTCAGCCCTGCCCGAGGCGCAGGCCATTCCCCTGACCATCCTCCATGAAGATGCCGATCTGATCGTCATCGACAAACCGGCGGGCTTGGTGGTGCATCCTGCCCCAGGCAATCTGGACGGCACCTTGGTCAATGCCTTGCTGGCCCATGCAGGTGATGATCTGCCCGGAATCGGTGGCGAAAAACGCCCCGGTATCGTCCATCGGTTGGACAAGGATACCTCCGGCGTGATGGTCGTCGCCAAGACCGAAATTGCCCATCGACGCCTTTCCGAGGCTTTCGCGACCCGCGATCTCGACCGGAGCTACATCGCGCTGGCTTGGGGCCTACCTTCCGCGCCGGAGGGGGAAATAAGCGCGTCCATTGGCCGCCATCCGGCTGATCGCAAACGCATGGCCGTGGTGGAAAGGGGCGGGAAAACCGCGACAACCCGCTATCGCGTCCTGCGGGCCTGGGGCACTGGCTGTGCCCTGATTTCTTGCCGCCTATTAACCGGCAGGACGCATCAAATTCGCGTGCACCTGGCCCATCTCGGGCACCCGATCGTGGGTGATCCGGTCTATTTACGGCGCACCCCCGCGAGTGCCCGCACCCTACCCGAGCCGCAAAGAGAGGCGCTGCTTGCCTTTCCGAGGCAAGCGCTGCACGCAGAAAGCCTTAGCTTCAAGCACCCTGTGAGCGGCAAAACACTGGCTTTTCAGACCCCACCACCGGCGGATATGGCCGCGCTGCTTACATTACTGGATGGTAACACGACGTAACCCGAGTATTTCAGTCGGTTTTTCTTGCATTCCAAGCGCATATGGCCTAAGAGAATCGTGTCGGAAACCTCAGGGCGCCTTGAACGACCCGGCCGGCTCATCCCCCTTGATAGGGGTAGGCGACAGGTCAGGGCTCTGGGGAAAATGACAAAAAGTTCATGATCGGTCCGAGATGCGTCCGCAGGGAGCAAGGCGGGCTGGTGCAGGAGGCAGATGAAACCGATGGCGACTTCTTTGGCCATTCCGATGGCGACCGAGGGTAACCTCTCGCGTTACCTTCAAGAAATTCGCAAATTCCCCATGCTTTCAGCCGAGGAAGAGCTCGCGCTGGCACGGCGTTGGCGCGATGCGGCCGATGAACCAGCAGCCCATAAGCTGGTAACGTCGCATCTGCGGCTGGTCGCCAAAATTGCCATGGGTTACCGCGGCTACGGCCTACCGGTCGGCGAACTGATTTCCGAAGGCAATGTCGGCATGATGCAGGCGGTCAAGCGCTTTGACCCCGATCGTGGTTTTCGCTTGGCGACCTATGCCATGTGGTGGATCCGCGCCGCCATCCAGGAATATATCCTGCATTCTTGGTCACTCGTGAAAATGGGGACCACCGCAGCGCAGAAGAAGCTCTTCTTCAACCTGCGCCGTTTGAAGGCCCAGATGTCTGCCCTTGAAGATGGCGATTTGCAGCCGGAACAGGTGGCCAAGATCAGCCATGTGCTGCAAGTGCCGGAGCAGGATGTCATTTCCATGAATCGGCGCCTGGCGGCCGCCGATAACAGCCTGAATGCGCCGCTTCGCGCCGATAGCGAGGGTGAATGGCAGGATTGGCTGGTTGATGAGTCCGAAAGCCAGGAAGAAGAACTCGCCGAACGCGAGGATATGACAAACCGGCGCGAACTTCTGAACGGGGCGCTGAAAAGCTTGAATGATCGGGAACGGCATATTCTGATCGAGCGCCGTTTGCGTGAAGAGCCCACCACGCTTGAGGAGCTTTCCCAGCATTACAACATCAGCCGGGAACGGGTTCGTCAGATTGAAGTTCGCGCGTTTGAAAAATTGCAGAAATCCATGAAACAACAGATCATGGAACGCCGTTTGACGGTTGGGTAAAATCACCGTCGCAAAAAAAGCCGATGAGGAATTCCTCATCGGCTTTTTTATTTGGCGGCATCCTGGGGAAAGGGAAGCCCCTTCCCCAGGTTGCGGATTAGCGAACCGGCGGAGCGTAGTGCAGGCCGCCATTGTTCCACAAATTATTCACCCCGCGCGGAATGCCGATCGGAATAATGTTCCGCTGATACATTTCGCCGTAATTACCGACCTGCTTGATGATCCGCACCACCCAGTCATTTTCAACGCCGAGTGATTTACCAAGATCACCCGTGCGGCCGAGCAGACGCTGCACGTCAGGATTGGTGCTGGAGCGGGCCATTTCTTCGACATTGCTGCTGTTCACGCCAAGCTCTTCAGCTGCAATCTGGGCATAAAGCGACCAGCGGACCAGATCGAAGAATTTCCAATCGCCTTTGCGCACCGCCGGACCAAGCGGTTCCTTGGAGATGATTTCCGGCAGCAGCACAAAATCATTGGAATCCGTGGTGCGGGTGGCCCGGAAAGACGCCAAGGATGAGGCATCATTGGTGTAGGCGTCACAACGCCCGGCGACAAAAGCTGCACGAATTTCTTCGGCTTGCTCAATCACCACCGGGGTGAAGCGCATACGGTTGGTACGGAAATAATCGGCCAGATTCATTTCCGTGGTTGTGCCAGGCTGCACGCAGATCGTCGCGCCATCAAGCTGCTTGGCCGAGGTAACGCCGGAGCTACGCTTAACCATAAAGCCCTGGCCATCGTAGAAATTGATGCCAGCGAAGGTCAGACCAAGCGAGCTTTCACGCGCCATGGTCCAGGTCGTGTTGCGCGCCAGAATATCAAGCTCGCCAGATTGCAGCATGGGGAAGCGCTGCACCGTCGTGGTCGGCACAAATCGCACCTTGGTTGCATCGCCAAGCAGAGCAGCAGCAACGGCACGGCAGGTATCGACATCCAAGCCACGGAATTCGCCGCGGCTATCCGGCAAGGCAAAGCCCGGCGCGTTCGTCGATACACCGCAGATCATCTGACCGCGCGCACGAATGGCGGCCATGGTATCGGCCGCAGGTTGAGCGGAAGCTGGCGCAGCTACGGCCACCAGGCCGGCGAGCGCAGCAAAGCCGCGCAAGGCGGCAGCTAGATTTCTCATCGATAAAAGTCTCCCATTGTCCAATGAAGCCGGCCCGGACCGACCCCAGACTCATAACATGATCGTGAAGGCCCGCCACGCCAAGACCTGAAGCGGACGTTCTATTTGTTAAAAGGGCCCCACGAGCAAAGCCCGGATACCTGAAGGCCGCGGGCGCCCTACCCCCGCTTCAGCTCTTCGGGCGTAGGCCGCACCATTTGCCGATAAAATTGGCAATGGTCAGGGTACATTTGCGCAATTCTTCAATCGATGTGCGCTCATCAAAGGCATGTGCCCCTTCACCCTTGGGGCCATAGCAAAGCCCTGGAATATCAAAATAAAGTCCGTAATAGCGCGTATCATTCACCGCCGTTGTGCGCCGCGCTGGCATTTCGCCGCCATGGATTTCGGCATGGGCTGCAGCCAGGGTAGCCTCGGCGTCGCTGCCGGGTTCCAGGACGTAGGGGTCCGTCTGAAATCCCGTCCAGACGATTTCCGGGGGGTTATTGGCCATGAAGCCATCCCCCTTAGCGGCGGCCCTGACGGTCGCCTCAATACCGGCCATGGCTTCTTCGGGGGTGGTCCCAGGCACCAAACCGATGCGGCAATCCACCTCACACCAGGCAGGGGTTGAAGAGGCCCAATCGCCGCCGCGAATGATCCCGGGATTGAATTTGATGGGGTCTTTGATGTCTGCGTACCAGGCATTGCCCCGCGCCGCTTCGTTTAGCTTTTTGGTGTGTTCATAGAGTGCCTGAATCAACACATAGGCAGACATGATGGCATTGCTGCCATCCTGCGCGACGGCCACATGGACGGGTACCCCCCTGACGCGGAGCCTGAACCAGATGGTGCCGGTTTGTGTGCGGGTAATGGTGTGGCCGGTAGGTTCGGGCACCAAGGCGGCTTCTGCACGATAGCCGCGGAGCAAGGTGGATAACGCACCATTTCCGGTGCTTTCTTCTTCTGTCACTGTTTCAATATAAACATCGGCGGCTGGTTCAAATCCAGCCGCACGGATCGCATCCATGGCGAAAACCATGCAGGCGACGCCCGATTTCATGTCATGGGCACCACGGCCATACATCCAACCATCGCGAATGACGGCCGCATAAGGCGGATGGGTCCACATATCCACCGGACCTTCCGGCACAACATCGATATGCCCTTGCAGGATAAGGCTACGCCCTGTGGGATTTTGAGGGCGATGCGCGGCAACGACCTGAACGCTTCCCGCAGGGTCGCAATCCACCATGGGGGCCATTTTGGGATGCGGCGGCACATCGGCCAGGGTATAACGATCCACCGCATAGCCCCGGTTTGCCATTTGGCGCGCGAACCAATCCTGCAAGGGCGCTTCACGGCCGCGCAATGACGGGAAACGCACCAGCTCCGCCAGAAATTTTACCTGCTGGTCAAAATTCGCATCAATCGCCGCCGCGATACGCGCAAGAGCTTCCTTATCGGCCATGACAATCACTCATTCTGTTCAGGTGGAGATATGGGTGCCCTCAAGGAGGGCTCGCGAGTAGTGCGTTGGTGTACCAGGAGGGCGAGGCATCATAGGTCACCTTATTCTTGATCCCCGCCCAGGAAACCTTGAGATAAAAAATCGGAATAACCCCGCCATCCTCGATCCCGATGCGCATCGCCTGGGCTGTCAGCCGATTGCGCCGATCTGAATCCATGGTGCGTAGCGCCTCGGCCAAGGGGGCATCCAAGGAAGGGTTGGAATAGTGCTGGCGGTTGAAGGGGCCGGCGCCCGTCTCATTAGTCTTGGTCATCAACACCTGCCGCAGCGTATTGGCCGCAATTGAGGAGGTGTAGGTGGTCATGAACATGGAAAACTCTCGTGCCGTCGCACGGGTGAAGAGATTGGCTGGAGGAAGGACCTCTACCCGGGTTTCGATACCAAGCCGCGACCAGCCTTGCGCGATTGCCTGCGCCACATCCGTATCGGAAGCAAACCAGCCATTAGGGCTATGGAGGGTAATCCGAAAGCCATCCGGGTAGCCGGCCTCACGCAGCAGGCCGCGTGCCTGGTCCAGGTCATAGCGCGGCGGCGGCATATCGGCGGCGCGATCCGCGACGGCAGGGGAGGCGAATTGTTCTGCCGGCATGCCCTGCCCCATAA
>JBDKIR010000210.1:0-4297 GCA_039797035.1 Pseudomonadota bacterium
GGTACGATTTTATAGATATAAACCGCCTTCAGTAAGCCCCTTCTGTTGTGGACCGCTCTCGAGCAAAGTTGTTGCGAAGGTGACTTAATACCCAGCAAAATTCACAGGACGCCAAAAACACACGCGAAACTGACAGGGCCTTTCTGACCCCATCACGTGCCGGGGTAGTTTTTCCACCCCCCTGGGTGCCTACCCCCCTCCAGCAATCGGCACTGCCTGCCTCACCCGTTCCAATTCAGCCGCGAGCTTCTCGACTGCCGCATAAGCCTCCCGCTCAAAGCCATGGTGTTCATAGCTGGCTGCGCCATCACGGGGAGGGGCATGGCCGGTCACTCGCATCCTTACTTCGCCCACGATCTGGAGCTTCTGCATCAGCTTGACCACCGTCCGACGACAATCATGGCCAGACCAGCCCGTCGTGTGCCACTCAGGCCCATACCAACTTACGCAGAGACGTGGGTAGAAACGTGAGTTGGGAAATTTTGCGCTGATATTTTTTCTTTTAAATCAATGCGATACGAGAGATACATGGCGGAGAGGGTGGGATTCGAACCCACGGTACAGTTACCCGTACTTCGGTTTTCGAGACCGACCCGTTCGACCGCTCCGGCACCTCTCCTCAGGTCCTGAAGGGGGAATGGAGCATCCCTCCCCCTGCGGTGGGCGCTTCTATAGTAAGTCATGCGCGTCGGCGCAATCATCGACGTTGACGCAAGCCCCCCCGCCGTCTATACGCCCGCTTCCTTCGGATGGGTGCGGCGCGCCCAGCCGGGCCTATTCTCGCCCTTGGTGAAGAATGGGTTTGCAAGAATTGATAGAGAGTTTCGGGGCACCCCCAATGACCTATGCAGTGATCCGCACCGGCGGCAAACAATATCGCGTCACCCCTGACGCCGTGCTCACCGTTGAACGGCTTGATGCCGAACCGGGTGCGACGGTGACGATTCATGATGTGCTGGCCGTGGCGACGGAAGCGGGCCTCACTATTGGCGCGCCGACCGTTCCGGGCGCCACCGTGACCGCCACGGTGGTTGAGCAGAATCGCGGCGATCGCGTGCTGATTTTCAAGAAGCGTCGGCGCCAGAATAGCCGCCGCAAGAATGGCCACCGCCAGCACCAGACCGTGCTGCGCATTGCCGCGATCAACGCGGCCTGATCAGGAAAGGGCGAAGCCATGGCACATAAGAAAGCGGGCGGCTCTTCGCGCAACGGGCGCGATTCCGCGGGCAAGCGGCTCGGCGTTAAGCTGTTCGGCGGGCAGACCGTCGCTGCCGGCTCCATCATCGTGACCCAGCGCGGCACGAAGATGATCCCAGGCACCAATGTCTATGCTGGCCGTCAGCACAGCCTGCATGCGGCGGTCGATGGCCGCGTTGCCTTCGAACGTAAATCCGAAGGTCGCGTGCATGTGAATGTTGTGCCGGTGGCACAGGCTGCCGAATAAGCGGCCCCGCGATAGGTATTTGCGAACGAGGGCCCCTTCGGGCCCTCGTTTTGTTTTTGGGTCAGCATAAGGCCCTTTGGATCACGCCATGAAATTTCTCGATGAAGCCAAGGTCTGGGTAAAGGCGGGCGATGGCGGCGATGGCGTCGTTGCTTTTCGGCGCGAAAAATTCATCGAATTCGGTGGGCCGGATGGCGGCAATGGCGGGCGCGGCGGCGACGTGATTGCCGAAGCCGTGGCCGGGCTGAATACGCTGATCGATTTCCGCTACGCGCAGCATTTCAAAGCGCGCAAGGGCGGCAATGGCGCCGGTTCTGACCGCACCGGTGCTGCCAGTGATGACGTGATTCTAAAAGTGCCCGTCGGCACCCAAATTTTCGCGGAAGATCGCGAAACCATGATTGCGGATTTGGATGTTCTCGGCAAACGCGTGGTGCTGGCAAAAGGTGGTGATGGCGGCTTCGGCAATGCCAATTACAAAACCTCCACCAACCGGGCGCCACGCCGGGCCGATAAGGGCTGGCCCGGTGAAGAACGCTGGTTGTGGCTGCGCCTGAAGCTGATTGCCGATGCCGGTCTGGTCGGGTTGCCCAATGCCGGCAAATCCACTTTTTTGGCCGCAGTTTCAGCAGCCAAGCCCAAGATCGCGGATTACCCCTTCACGACCCTGCACCCGCAGCTTGGCGTCGTGCGCCTGAATGCGACTGAGGAATTCGTCCTGGCCGATATCCCCGGCCTGATTGAAGGCGCCGCCGAAGGCGCGGGACTCGGCACACGATTTTTGGGCCATGTGGAACGCTGCAAGGTGCTGCTGCATCTTGTGGATGGCGCCGCCGCTGATCCCGCCAGTGCCTATCGAACGGTCCGGCGTGAACTGGAAGAATATGGCCATGAACTGGCCCAGCGCCCCGAACTGGTCGTGCTGAATAAGGCCGATGCCATGACTGCCCAGGCCCGGACATCGCGCGTCAAGGCGCTTTCCCGTGCCTGCGGCAAGCCTGTCATGCTGATCAGCGGCGCCAGCGGCGAAGGTGTGCCGGAAACACTGCGCGCTTTGGCCGATATGATCGCCGCAGCGCGCTGACAGGCGCCGCATCCGCATGTTAAGCGGCACATTATGATCGATCCCTCTCACCCCAGCCTGGCGGATGCCCGGCGCATTGTCGTGAAAATCGGCTCGGCGCTTGTGGTAGATGAAGCAACCGCCGCCCCCCGCAGCGCTTGGCTTGCCTCGGTCGCGGCAGATATTGCGGCGCTCAGGGCGCGTGGTGCGGAAGTGGTGGTGGTCTCCTCAGGCGCCATCGCGCTGGCGCGCAAGGCACTTGGTCTGACGCGGCGCCGCTTGCGGCTGGAAGAAAAACAAGCGGCGGCAGCGGTGGGGCAGATCAGGCTGGCTGGCGCCTGGCAAGAAGCCCTGGCTGGGCACGGGCTGAAGGCCGCGCAGCTTTTGCTGACCTTGGAAGATAGCGAAGATCGGCGCCGCTATCTGAATGCACGCGCGACCTTGGCGACGCTGCTGAACCTTGGCTGCGTCCCGGTGATCAATGAAAACGATACCGTCGCCACCGCGGAAATCCGCTTTGGTGACAATGATCGTTTGGCCGCGCGCGTAGCAGAGATGATCCAGGCCGATGCGCTGGTGCTGCTTTCCGATATTGATGGGCTTTATACCGCCGATCCGCGCAAGGACCCCGAAGCGCGGCATTTGCCAGTGATTGAGCGCCTGAGTGATGAAATCATGGCCATGGGTGGGGAGCCACCGCCGGGTTACTCCTCAGGTGGGATGCGCACCAAGCTGATCGCAGCGCGCATCGCGACCGGCGCCGGGACAGCCATGGCCATTGCGCTCGGCCAGCGCGACAATCCGCTCAGCGCCCTTCAGGAAGGCGCGCGCTGCAGCTGGTTCCTGCCGCTGCCTGAAGGACGCAGCGCGCGCAAGCGCTGGATTGCGGGCAGCTTGGCGCCGCTTGGCACGCTGGTGGTGGATGCCGGGGCGGCACGCGCCTTGAAGCGCGGTTCATCCCTGCTGCCGGCAGGGGTGCGTGAGGTGGAGGGTGATTTCACCCGCGGTGACCCCGTGAGTGTGCGTGACGAAGCCGGCCAGGAATTGGCGCGCGGGCTTTGCGCCTATGATGCTGACGCCGCACGCATGATTGCCGGCCATCGCAGTGAGGAATTGGAAGAAATCCTGGGCTGGCGTGGCCGGGATGAACTGATCCACCGCGACGATATGGTGTTGCTCTGACCCCAGGCGCCCAGGGCCGCGCTACCGGGCCAAATTTCCTTCACCAAGCTGATGCTGAATTGCGCTGTTCTGGGGTTGCCCTGCCCAGGGCTGCTCACTATGTTGCGCCCGTCTGGATGGGTGGCCGAGCGGTCGAAGGCGCGCGCCTGGAAAGTGCGTATACGTCAAAAGCGTATCGTGGGTTCGAATCCCACCTCATCCGCCATTACCCCAATCACACGCAAAATCTGAAACAGACTTTCTGGTGCGGGATGCCTATCAGTCTCCCTTGATGCCTGCCGCCGCAATCACCTCGCCAAAGCGCTTTTCCGCATCCTTCAGCATCGCTGAAAATCGCGCCGGGGTCGTCGCCTGAATGACAAAGCCCATGGCTTGCAGTCTTTGCCGTACACCCGGTTCTTCCAGGGCCGCTTTCCAGGCCCCGTACCATGCTTGAACAATATGATCGGGCGTTTCGACCGGCACCAAAACCCCTTGGGTACTGGGGACATCAAAGCCGGGAATGCCGCTTTCCGCGAATGTGGGCACATCCGGCAACGCAGGATCGCGTTCCAAAGTAGAAACCGCCAGCGGCACCAGGCGCCCTTCCCGCACATAGGTGGTCACTG
>JBDKIR010000211.1:0-8402 GCA_039797035.1 Pseudomonadota bacterium
TATGAAGGGCCCGGTCGCGGCCTGCATCATCGCCGCGCGGGGCCTGCCCGCCCATGTGCCGGCCACCTTGCTGCTGACGGCGGATGAGGAAACCAGCAAACAGGGGGCGCGGATCATCGCCGCGCAATCGAAACTGGCCGCATCGCTGGGGCTGCAAGGGATTGTGGTGGCGGAACCAACAGGGCTGGCGCCCGTGCGCGGGCATCGCAGCCATATCGAATATACTGCCATTGCCCGCGGGGTGCAGGCGCATTCTTCCACCGGCAAGGGGTTGAATGCGAATTGGGCGCTGATTCCTTTTCTGGCGGAAATGAAAGCCATTTACGAAAAGCTGCGTTTTGATCCTGCCTTTCACGATGCGGCCTATGATCCGCCCTTTTCCGATTTCAATCTGGTGATTGATAATCACGGTACGGCGGTGAACGTGACGGTGGCGCAGGCAAGCGCGCGCATCAAATTCCGCCGCAGCCGGCGTATTGATGTCAGCGGTATTGAAGCCGCGGTGCGCGCGGCGGCGGAACGTACCGGGGTGGAATTGACGGAACGGCGTGAAGGCACGCCGCCGGAATTGCCGGTGGATCATCCATTGATCCAATTGGCCGTGGGCATTACCGGCCACGCCGCCACCACCGCGCCTTACGGCACCGATGCCAGTGAATTGCAGGAAATCGCGCCCTGTGTGATCCTGGGCCCTGGCAGCATTGCCACTGCCCATACGCCGCAGGAATGCGTTCCCTTGGCTGATTTGGCAGCTGCCGTGCCGGTTTTCCGGCAATTATTGACGGCCGCAAGCTGACAGGAGGGCACGTGCTTCGACGCATTCTGCTGGCCCTGGACGATACGGAAGGTGCCATCGCGGCGCGGGATTACGCCGTGGCTTTGGCCCGCCACAGCGGTGCGGCTCTGACGGCTGCTGTTATTCTGGATCGCGCCGATTGGGGCCATGCGCATGAAGCGGTGCCGCCGGGGGCGGCCGCTTTCAAGGAAAGGCGGGATGCTGCGCTGTTGCGCCAAGCCCAGGAAGCCGGCGCGCTAGCGGTAGCGGGCTTGCGAGAGGCCGCGAAGGAAATCCCCTTCACGGTGGAGGAATTTGCCGAAGCCCCCACACCCGCGCTTTTGGCAGCCGCCGGGGCGCATGACCTGTTGATTGTTGGGCGCGATGCAACCCTTGGGCGCGAAGACGCGCATGAAGGTTTGGCACCGGCCATTGAAACCCTGCTGCATGACCGGACCCGCCCATTGCTGGTGGTGCCGCCAGGGGCGGTTTTTGACCCAGCGGCGCCGGCCCTTGTTGCCTATGATGGGTCCGCAGGGGCCATGCGTGCCGTGCAGCTTTTTGCCCTATTGGGTCTTGGGCGCGGTGCCGCTGCGCGGGTTCTGAGCGTTGCGGATGATGCGCCGAAGGCCGAGCACTTGGCCCAGATGGCTGCGGGTTATTTGCAGCACCATGATGTGGCAGCCCAGGCCTTGCCGGTTGTGGGAACGCATCCGGTTGAGGCGTTATTGGCTGAGGCCACGGCCATGCCGGCCGGCATGCTGGTCATGGGTGCTTTTGAACATACAGGCCTGCGGGCGCTGTTTTCGGGTTCGGCCACCCTGCATTTGTTGCGCCGGTCGCCTTGCGCGATTTTAGCCGCGCATTGACAGGAAAGATTAATTTTCCAGAACCAGTTTCCTCACGCGCTTGCGCTTCACGCGTAACATGTCGATGAGGAAGGAGTGATGAAGCCCCCGACACCCATGAAAATATTTCTGGCCTTGGTGATGCTCGGCCTATCCGCGCGCCTGGTCTTTGCCCAATCGGGGGCGACCCCCAATCGCGAAAGAGACGTCACCATCGTCAATCAGGGTGGGCAGGTCTTGCGGGAACTCTACGCCGTGCCGCCCGGGGCCACGGATCCAGGGCCGGATTTATTGGGCAGCGAAATGGTGGCGGATCGGGCCAGTTTTCGCATCCGCTTCAGCGCCCGCGCCTGCCTGATTGAATTCATCGGCCTTTACGTTGATGGTTCGGAAGAGCGGCGGCGCCAGAATATTTGTGAAAACCGGCGCGTTCAGTTCGGAGATCCCAATCTGCCCTTGCGTGAGGCGCAGATTGTCAACGAAACAGATATGACCCTGCGGCAGTTTTTCATCCAGCGTGTCGGGATGGAGGATATGGGGCCGGAACGCTTGGGCACCACCCGCATACCGGGCGGGCAGATGGAAACCTTGCGATTGGGGCGTTCGCGTGAGTGCGTTTTTGATGCGCTTGGCGTTTTTGATGGCGGGCAGGAAATACGCCGTTCCGGTATCAATCTTTGCCGTGAAGCAAGGGTGGTGTTTGGTGATCCCGCCCTGCCATGGCGTCCCATCACTGTCAGCAATCGTGCCGGTCTGACGGTGCGGGAATTTTATGCCAAGGCAGCTGGGCGTGCAGCCTGGGGGCCGGATCGCTTGGGCACAGAAATCATCCATCACGGCGCTGAATTTGCCATGTCCTTGCGTGATACCGCCTGCACCTGGGATCTGCGGGCAGTTTATGAAGACAATGCTGAAGAAGTTAAACTCGCCGTTGATATTTGTGCCGGGCATCAGGTGCTTTTTGATGGATCCGGCGCCCCCCGGCTTGAAGAACGCAGCCTGGTGCTTGTGAATAGGCATGGCGCGGATATTCGGGAAGTCTATCTTGCCCCTGCGCTGGATGGGAATTGGGGCCAGGACAAATTGGGCGAAGCGGCCCTGCCGCGTGAAGGGCGACGTGATATCACGCTCTGGATGCGTGGATGTCAGGCGGATCTGCGGATTGTTTTTGAAAATCGGCGCGGTGCGGAAGAACGCATGGGGCTGGATCTCTGCAAGCAGAAAACCCTTTTGTTGCAGCCCGGCTGGACCACTGCCGCCACAGCTCCGGAAGCACCAGCAGTGAGCCTGGGCCGCGTGGCTGGCCGCTTGTTGATCCGCAATGCATCGGCTTTCCCTGTGGTGGAACTTTACATCTATGAAGCGGGTGCTGGCGGACAGTCGCAGCCAATAAGTAATCCCCCCTTGCCAAGTCTGACCTCGGCCGGGCCAGCGCGTTTGGCGGGGCATCGCATTCCCCCCGGCGAGGAAAGGCTATTGGCGCTGCCCGAGGGCATGGGGTGCCGCGCGGGCCTGACCATCATTCTGGGCGATGGCGCGGAAACGCAAATCCCGGATATTGATTTCTGCACCGGCGAAGTCTTGGTGGTGAATTAGCCGCTGGCGCCACTTCGGGGCGTTACCGCAATTCTTCTGGTAGGGCGCAGATCTGCCGTGTGCGCAGCCAAGCTGAAAACCCTGGATGCGCCGTGATGACTGCAAAGGGGATAACCCCGATCAGGCTGATAATGACGGGTAAAAGCAGCAGAAACGCGGACCAGGATAGCCAGGCGTAGCTGCACGCCAAAGCAAGGCCAGCCAAACTCGGCGGCCAGAATTGGCGCGCGGCATCGGCAAAGGAAATGCCCCGATCTGTCCTGTTCTGCGGTGCCCAGCCAATCTTCACGCCCAAGGGCAGCGCGAGCAGAAACAGGCATTGGGTCATCAGCCGCGCGGGTTCCATGAAGAAGGTGAAAAGCAGTTCGGCAAAGACACCGCGCAGGAATAGCCCCCGGCCGCCATAGTGCTGCGCAAGCCCAGGTTTCAGTAACACTTCAGCGTAGCCGAAAAGCTTCGCCGCATAATGGCAGAACCATGCCGCGCAAAGCAGCGCCAGGAGCAGGCCCATCGGTGTGGTATCGCCCCCGCCGCTCAGCCCATTCCATATCGTGAGGCACAAGATCGCGACATAAAACGGCGCGCTCAGGAACAATAATATGGCTTGGATCAATTGCCAGCGTGCCATGGTGGTAAGCCCCGGCAGACGCAGCAGGGCAAGATACTGCATATTGCCTGCCGCCCAACGCAGATCCCGTGTGATGAAATCATTATAGCTCGGCGGATTGCCTTCATGGCTTCCCGTATCATCAGGCAATACGCGCACTTTCCATCCTGCGGCATGCAGGCGCGTTGCTTCGACCTGATCATGGGAAAGAATATGCGCGCCATCGGGCAGGCGTTCCAACCGCGCATGGGTGCGGAAGGGCGCGATGCGGATCAGCGCATTATGGCCCCAATAAGGGCCCTCATCGCCCTGCCACCAGGCCTGTCCCGTGGCCCAGCTGCGCATGCCTTGCCGCATGCCGAATTGAAACAGGCGGGGAAAGGCCGCGGCTGCCGGGCGGCCATGAATCAATTGCTGCAAAATGGCGAGTTTCGGATCAGCTTCCATGCAGGCAACAAGCCGCAAGACAGCATCAGCGGTCATTTCTGAATCCGCATCCAGGCACAGCATGAAATCATGCGCGCCTGCATGATGGTCCATGAAATCCATGACATTGCCGGCCTTGAAGCCGGTATTTTCTACCCGCCGCCGGTAATGCGTGGCGATGGGCTGGGCGGCGGCAAAGGCGCGGCAGGCAGCTTCTTCCGTGACCGCTTCCGCGCCCTCTGGCGTGTCAGACAGGAACCAGAGTGAGAAACGATCCGCAGCGCCGGCGGCTGCAAGGCCTGAGAGCAAGCGCGCCAAGGGCGGCAGCACCAGCGCCATATCTTCGCGCCGGATGCAAATGGCGATCGCGGTCTGGCTGCGTGGCGTGTTTGCGCGCAGGTCGCGCAATACTGGCAGTACCGCCATCACCGGGTCTCGGCTGAAAAGCAGAATGATGAAACCCGTAAGCCCATTGCCGAGCGATAGCGCGGCCCAAGGCAGCGTTCCCGTAAAACAGATCAGGATCAGGATTTCAGCCAGGGTCCAGCCGCCCGGGGCCAATATCACCCAAGCCAGCCCAAAAAGGCCGCCCATGATGGCAATCGCTAGGGCCAGGAAGACAAGACGGCGGAGCAGGATGGGCGCTTCGATCACGGTGACAGGCTTTCGATCACACCGCGAGACTTTAGAACAATCACCGGCATGATGAAATCACCAGACGGCGCTGCTTGCCCTGGCAGCGATGCATGATGCCGCGCCATGCCTGGGCCGGCGCGGCATCACACGGGATGCTGTTAATCCACCTGCGCGCCAGAGGCACGGACCACAGGCGCCCAGATATCGACTTCACGCTTCATGAAAGCGTCATAGGCGGCCGGGCCAAGTGGCCAGGGTTCCGCGCCGTAATCACGCACGCGCTGGGCAATGGCGGGATCATTCAGCGCCGCCACAACCTCAGCGCCCAGCCTTTCGCGAATGGCGGCCGGCACGGCTGCAGGCGCAGTGATTCCATACCAGGAAGCGACATCGAAATTCGGCACGCCCTGTTCCTGCAGGCTGGGTACTTCCGGCATGGTGCTGGAACGCTGCGCCGTGGAAACGCCAAGCGCCTTCAACAAACCGCCCAGCACCTGCTGGCGTGAAGCCGGCGCGTTATCAATGGCGAACAAGGTTTCGCCATTCATCACGGCCGCCATGGACGGCGCCGTACCGCGATAGGGTACATGCGTGACTTCAATCCCCATGCGCATGCCGAATAACAGGCCCGAAAGATGCGAGGAGGTGCCAGACCCGGCCGAGGAGAAATTCGCCCGCGCCGGATTGGCCTTGCAGAAAGCGACCAATTCCGCGACCGATTTGATCGGGCTATCGCCCTTGATGATCAGCACATTGGGCATGGCCGCAATGCGCGCCACCCCCGGCAGATCCTTGAGCGGATCAAAGGCAAGCCGGCGATACAGCGTTGGGCCAATCCCGTGGGAGGCGATGTGATTGATGTAATAGGTATAGCCATCGGGTGCGGATCGTGCCGCGACTTCCGCCCCCACCATGCCGCCTGCACCCGGGCGCGGGTCAATGATCATGGGTTGGCCAAGCTTATCGCGCAGGCGGTTTTCCATCATACGGAGGAAAATATCGGACACACCCCCCGCGGCCCCGCCAATCACGAAGCGCAATGGCTTATCGGGCCAGGCACCCTGGGCCCTTACGCTGGGCGCGGCCAGTAGACTCGCGCCGGCGATCAGCAGGCTTCTACGTGCGATCATGCGCATCCCTCCCTGAGGGTGCATCTCGCGGCACCCCTTCACCCGCAGCCTAACACGGTGTTGCTGCTTGGGAAGCTTTTTCAGGCGCTGGGCAGCAAGACCATGAAGCGCGCGCCGGTCACGGTGCCTTGGGCATCGCGGATATTTTCGGCGGCAATGCGCCCGCGCAGCCCTTCGACAATCTGGCGGCTGATGGATAACCCCAGGCCGGAATGCTGGCCGAAGCGTTCACCGCTCGGGCGTTCGGAATAGAAGCGCTCAAAAATACTCTCAAGCTTCTGTTCGGGAATGCCGGGGCCTTCATCTTCAACTATGACTTCCACCATGCTGCCTGCAGGCCGGGCGCTGACAGTCACCTTGCCGTGCGCGGGGCTGAAGGAAAGCGCATAGCCAAGCAGATTGCGGAAGACCTGCACGATGCGGCCTTCCACACCACGCACCACCAGCGGGCCGGGCGCGGCTTCCAGCACCACCAGCGGATCATCCTCATCACGGGTGGCGGCATGCAGATCGGTCAATGCAACCAGGATGGGGGCGATATCCACGGGTGTTGAAATGGTGCGCGACAATTCCGCATCCACGCGTGAGGAATCGCTGATGTCAGCGATCAGCCGATCCATGCGCACCGCATCTTCCGCAATAATGGCCAGCAGGCGATTGCGGCTTACGGGGTCTTCAATGCGGCGCAGGGTTTCAATGGCGCTACGCACGCTGGTAAGGGGGTTGCGCAATTCATGCGCCACATCGGCGGCAAAGCGTTCATTCGCGTCAATACGCGACCACAGCGCGCGGGCGGAATTCTGCAAATCCCGCGCCAATACGCCGATTTCATCATTGCGCGTCAGTAGCGCCTCCGGCACGGATTGCGCGCGGCCTTCACCTTCGCGGATGCGCTGCGTGGCGCGGGCCAGATCCAGCATCGGCGTTGCGATGGTGCGTGACAGGTAAAGGGAAAGTGCGACTGTCAGGATCAACGCAGTGGCGAATAGCAGCAAGACAGAGGCGCGAATTTCAAACAGGCGGCGGTCCACTTCGCGCGCTTCACGCGTCAGCAGCACGATGCCGACACTTTGCGTGCCACGCCGCGCGGGTTCCGCCACACTCACCAGCAATCGGCCATCCGCGCTGCGGCGAATATAGGGGGTGACACCCCCTTCAAGTGCCATGCGCAATTCTTCCCGCCGATCAGGGCCAAGATCGGGCTGCCAATCGAAATCCGGGGCATCGGGGGCGCTATCCACCACCACCCCAGGGCCACCACCGCCCCGCAAGAGCGCGGGCAGGACGCTCACCAGCTTTTCGTAAATGCCGGCGACGGTGGAAGTAAGCGCGCCGCGTGGTTCGGGCGGCGGCAGGGGTTCGGCAATCACCGCACCGCCCACCCCATCACGAATGCGGCTATCGGCTACCAGCAGCCCAGCGGTATCCAAAAGCCGCGCCTGGGTATTGGGCGAAGGGTCCACCAGGCGCCGCAGCAAGGGGCGCGCTGCTTCCAATTGCAGCACATAGCGTTCGCCTTCCGGCCGCACCGCGGCTTCGGCAATGGCGCCGGCATAAATGCGCGCCTGGGTGCGCAGCGCTTCCACTTCCGCGGCAAGCAGGGCGTTCTGATATTGGTCAAGGTAAAGCAGCGATGCCGCAAGCAAAGCTGGCGGCAAGGCATTCAGCAGCAGGATACGCCGCAGCAGCGGCGAAAAGCCACGCTTCGCCTGTTCCGGCGCGGTCTGCGCTTCGGAAAGGCGATCAAGCGGCGGAGAGGTATCGGGCACGCGATGTCCTTAGAGCATTTTCACGCCAAGCGGAATCGCGCCCGGCTTTTCAGCCCCGCCGAATGGGCGGCACGCTGCCGCCGCCCTGTTGCGGTGGCGGTGCGCCCCAGCCCCCGGAAGGTGACGGCGGCTGCCCTTGCGGCTGCCAGCCGCCCGGCGCTTGCGGCGGATAGGGGGGCTGGTAGCCCCCGCCATAACCCCCGTGCGGCAGATCCGGCGCTAGCGGGTCCGGGCCGAAACGATTGGGGCCTGAAGTGCCGCGCAGGAAGCCAACCACAATGAAGGCCCAGACAACCCCGATCAGGGGAATGAAATTCACCAGTACCCACCAGCCGGATTTGTCGCGGTCATGCCAACGCTTGACCTGCCCGGCCAAGCCCACCCAGATGCCAACAAGGGTGGCGACGATGGAAAATACGCCCATGCCGACATCGCCCATGCTCGATTTATCCGGCAAGCCGCCCTTGAAGCCGCTGATTTGGGCATCAAGCGCCCCGGCAGCCAGATTGATGCCAATCGGGATCAGGCAATAGAAAATCCACCAGGTCTTGCGGTTGATGCGGCCATTGAAGCTGAACCATTGGCTAAGGGTCATGGGTCTTCCTCTCCAGGCTA
>JBDKIR010000212.1:0-3954 GCA_039797035.1 Pseudomonadota bacterium
GACAGTATTGTCCAAGATTGGTTCAACGCCGCCAGGGGCTTATGGCTTTACGGGGTGCCGGCGATGTTGGCGCTCATGGCGCTGGCATGGCGGGTGGCGCGGCAGCACAAAGCCTTGCTGCTGGCCGCCGCGCAATTGGAGCGGCGCGTAGCGGAACGGAGTGCGGCGCTGGCTGATGAAGGCCAACGCCTGGCCCTGGCGCTGGAAGCGGCGGATCTTGGCGCCTGGGAAATCGATGTGCGCTTTGGCGATGTCCGTCGATCGACCCGCTTGCGAGAGATTTATGGCGAAGCGCTAGACGGGCCGACCATGTCGCGCGCGGCCTGGTCTGCCCGCGTTCACCCGGAAGATCGGGTCCGTAACGATGCCCAGCGTGATCAGCTGCTGCGCGGTGAAATCGACCAATTGCAGACGGAATATCGCTATCAACGACCTGATGGCGTGTGGGTTTGGCTGGAAGCCCTGGGGCGGGCGGTGCGGCGTGATCCCGATACCGGGCAGGGGCAAATTTTTGCCGGCGTCACGCGCGATATCACCGCACGCAAGGAAGCTGAGGCACGGCGCGATTTGATGCTGCGCGAATTGGATCATCGCGCCAAGAATATTCTGGCGCTGGTGCAATCCATTCTGCAACTGACCGCCCAGGATGATCCCGCACGCTTCGCAAGCGATGTGACAGCGCGCATTGCCGCGCTGTCCCGCGCCCAGGCATTGCTTTCAGCGCATGGATGGTCCGGGGCTGATTTGCGCGGCCTTTTGGTCGGGGAGCTTGCCCCCTTCGCTGCGCCAGAGGTGTCCGGCAGCGATGGCCCGAGCTTTGCGCTCGCGGGCCCACCAGTCTGGTTGGCGGCCCAGGCCGTGCAGCCCATGATCCTGGCGGTCCAAGAATTGGTCAGCAATGCCTGCCGCTTTGGCGCCCTGCGATCACCAGGGGGGCGCGTCAGCCTTCATTGGCAATTGGACCGCGGCGCGGGCCTACTCAGGCTGGTATGGGAAGAATCAGGCGGACCAGCGGTGGAACCCCCCACTGCCTGGGGCGTGGGGGGTAAGCTGATCAGGGCCAGTGTCCAGGTTCAGCTGGGCGGCCATTTTGCCCAGAGCTGGCGGCCTGAGGGTTTCGGCTGCACCATTGATGTGCCGCTGAGCAACGCCCTGGCCGAGGCGGCCCTTACCTGACAAGGCCGCCCCAGTAAGGGGGGTTACTTCGGCGAAACCACCATGATCATCTGGCGGTTTTCCAGGCGCGGCATTTGCTCAACCTTGATCAGGTCGATCAGGTCATTGCGGATGCGTTCCAGCACCTTCACGCCCAATTCCTGGTGCGCCATTTCACGGCCACGGAAGCGGAGTGTGACCTTCACCTTGTCGCCTTCGCCGATGAAGTTCTTCATCTGCTTCATCTTCACTTCGTAATCATGGTCGTCGATATTCGGACGCACCTTGATTTCCTTGATTTCGACGACCTTCTGCTTCTTGCGCGCCTCATTCGCCTTTTTCTGCTGCTCGTATTTGTATTTCCCGTAATCCAGGATTTTGCAGACAGGCGGCACCGCATTGGGTGAGATTTCAACCAGATCAAGGCCCACATCATAAGCGCGGATCAGCGCTTCACGGGCGGACATCAGGCCGATCATTTCGCCGCGGTCATCGATCAGGCGCACTTGCGGCACCCGGATCTCGTCATTGATGCGCGGGCCTTCACGTGCGGGGGCCTGCGGGGCGGCGGGCATAGGGGGTCGAGCTATGGTACTCTCCTGTTACAGTGGAAGATAAGCGGCGAATTTATGGGCTTTTGATCACGCAACTGCAACCGTCCCGGGGCTTTTCTGGCCCCGGGAGCCCATAAATCTTTCGTGGCTGTGGCTCATGCGTGCCGTGCCAGATCCGGCGCGGTGGCCTCGGCGGCCAGTTTGGCGATGGCATCGGCCAGCTTCAGGGTTTCCTGCTCCCGCCCTGGCAGGCGGCGCAGCACGATGGTGCCTTCCTCAGCCTCACGCCGGCCAATCACGGCCAGCACGGGGACGCGCTGGTCGATATGATCGACCACCTTGCGGTTGATTTTCTCATTTCTGAGGTCAAGCGAAACGGCCACACCGGCCTTTTGCAGCGCGGCCGCGGCTTCCCGCGCGAAGGGGGCGGCTTCATCCACAATGGTCGCCACCACGACCTGAACCGGGGCCAGCCAAAGCGGGAAGCGCCCGGCATGTTCTTCGATCAAAATGCCCAGGAAGCGCTCGAAGGACCCCAGAATGGCCCGGTGCAGCATCACCGGACGGCGGCGGGCGCCATCTTCGGCGACATATTCGGCGTCCAGCCGCTCCGGCAGCACGAAATCCACCTGCAACGTGCCGCATTGCCAATCCCGGCCAATGGCATCGCGCAGCACGAATTCCAGCTTGGGGCCGTAAAAGGCGCCTTCGCCCGGGTTCAATTCATACTCCACGCCAGCGATGCGGCAGGCTTCCTTCAGCGCGCCTTCCGCCTGATCCCAGACCGCATCCGTGCCTGCGCGCCGCGCCGGGCGGTCAGAGAATTTCACGCGGAAATCGGTAAAGCCGAAATCGCGATAGATGGAAGACAACAGCGCCACAAACCGCACGGTTTCATCGGCGATCTGTTCTTCGGCGCAGAAGATATGCGCATCATCCTGCGTGAAGGCGCGCACGCGCATGATGCCATGCAACGCGCCTGAGGGTTCATAGCGATGGCAGGACCCGAATTCGGCCATGCGCAAAGGCAATTCGCGATAGGACCGCAAGCCCTGATTGAAAATCTGCACATGGCAGGGGCAATTCATCGGCTTTAACGCCAGCACGCGGTCCTTTTCATCTTCGTCCTCCACCCGGGCGACGAACATGTTTTCGCGGAATTTTTCCCAATGGCCGGACGCTTCCCAAAGCTTACGGTCCACCAGCTGCGGCGTCTTCACTTCCTGATATTCGGCAATATCCAGGCGCCGGCGCATATAGGCTTCCACCGTGCGATAAAGCCGCCAACCCTTGGGGTGCCAGAAGACCGAACCCACCGCCTCATCCTGCAGGTGAAACAGCCCCATTTCCTTGCCGATCTTGCGGTGGTCGCGCTTTTCCGCTTCTTCCAACTGCAACAAATAGGCGTCGAGTTCCTTCTGATCACGCCAGGCGGTGCCGTAAATCCGGCTCAACATCGCGTTGCGATGATCGCCACGCCAATAGGCGCCGGCCACTTTCATCAGCTTGAAGGCGGTGCCGATATCGCCAGTGCTCCGCATATGCGGGCCGCGGCAAAGATCGGTCCATTCACCTTGCTTGTAGATGCTGATGATCTCGGTTTTGGGCAAATCCTGGATCAGTTCCGCCTTGTAGCGTTCGCCCTTGGCGGTGAAGAAGCGGATGGCTTCCTCGCGGTCCCATTCTTCGCGCATAAAAGCATCATTGCGCGCGATGATTTCACGCATTTTCGCTTCGATCTTGGCGAAATCATCCGGCGTGAAGGGCTCATTGCGGGCGAAATCGTAATAGAAGCCGTTTTCGATCGAAGGGCCGATCGTCACCTGCGTGCCGGGGTAAAGCGCCTGCACCGCTTCTGCCAGCACATGCGCGCAATCATGGCGGATCATTTCCAGCGCTTCGGGATCGCGCCGCGTGATGAAACGGAGCTTCGCATCTTCGGTGATGGTCGCCGATAGGTCGCGCAGCTTGCCATTCACTTCCATGGCGAGCGCTGCCTTGGCGAGGCCCGGCCCAATGGCGGCCGCGATAGTCGTGCCCGTCACCGCGCCGTCGAAGCTGCGGATGGTACCATCGGGCAAAGTAATCGCGGGCATGAGTGCCATCTCCTGGTGCGAAAGCGGACGGACCATGCTCAGCAGGCCCGATCCGGTCAAGTTAGTGGGTCAAATCTGTGATGGCCGCCTGAACAGCGGCCAAGGGCAAAGCGGATAGCGGTTGATGGCGCAATACGGCAACCCGTGGG
>JBDKIR010000213.1:0-11134 GCA_039797035.1 Pseudomonadota bacterium
AGAACACGCGCCGCGCGCACCAGGCTGCCATGGTCGTTGATGGTCTTGATCAGGCGCAGATCACGAGTATCGATCATGCGACAAACCTAATGGCGCCAGCTGATTTGATAATCATGCATCCCAAGGCATTGTGTGATTGCGATAATCGTATGGCTCAGGCTGAGCGGCCAGCATCACAAATCTTGCGTCCGCAGACAAGGGAAAGATGCGGCCAGAGATGACAGGTTTCGTGTTTAGACCAAAAGATCTGAAATCACATGGCAACTACCGTGGTGCCCCGGTGAAACCAGGGCAACACACGTCTCGCCCTGCGGAATTGGGCGAGGCAGGCTTGGAGCCAGACAGAGGCATGAAGCCGGCACCCGGCCGGCATCACGCCCTGGGCGGTAAGGTCGCCCTTACTTCGCCCTTTCGTAATAGGTGCCGTCGGCCGTCTTCACGACAATCTTCTCACCGGCGGTGATGAAGGGCGGCACCATAACCTTAACACCATTGGAAAGCACCGCCGGCTTATAGGAAGAAGAAGCGGTCTGCCCCTTCACTACCGGATCGGCTTCGACGATTTCCAGCGTCACGGTTTCCGGCAAATCCATGGAAACCGGCTCACCTTCGATCAGCTTCACATTGACCGTCATGTTTTCCTGCAGGAAGGGCAGGCGATCACCCAGAATATCCTGCGGCACCATGGTCTGTTCGAAAGTTTCCGGGTCCATCAACACCAGATTATCGCCATCGCCGTAGGAATAGGTGAATTCCTTGTCTTCGGTGGTCAGGCGTTCCACCGTATCGGCCGTGCGCCAGCGCTGATCCTTCTTGGCGCCGGTCTTCACATTGCGCATTTCCACCTGGATCACGGCGGCGCCCTTACCGGGGATCATGATATTCTGCTTGAGGATCGTGTAGCGCTGGCCTTCGAATTCAATGACCATACCGGCACGCATCTGGTTGGCTTGCATCTTCGCCATGGGGAACACCTACGAATTGGCGGTTGAATGGGGGCTGACCCCGCAAGGGACCAGGATTGCCCTGGGGTATAGGGGGGCAGGCGGGGCGGGGCAAGCGCCGGGCCTTGGCGCGATTTCCCAAGCGCCCGATCCGATCTAGTCTTCCCAGCAGCAAGCCGAAAGGCAGGAGGAAAACATGTCCGGTCGAAACGCGATGCAAGGCGCCATTCTGGCCGCGGGGCTGGCCGCGGCCGGGCCCAGCGCGGCCGCTGACTATCCCCCACCCCGGGAAGCCAGCTGGGTTGCGCGGGATTTTCGCTTTCATACCGGCGAAATCATGCCGGAACTCCGGCTGCACTATACCACCATCGGTGAACCTTCAGGGCAGCCCGTGCTGGTGCTGCATGGGACCGCCGGCTCTGGGCGCAGCATGCTGACGCCCGCCTTCGCCGGCCAGCTTTTCGGCCCCGGCCAACCGCTGGATGCGACGCGCTACTTCATCATCATCCCGGATGCGCTGGGGGCGGGGAAATCCGCGAAACCCTCTGACGGGTTGCGCACCAGCTTTCCGCATTTCAATTACGATGACATTTTGCAAGCCCAGCACCGCCTTTTGACCGAGGCGCTGGGCCTGCGCCACCTTCGCCTTGTCATTGGCAATTCCATGGGCGGCATGCTGGCTTGGCTATGGGGCGTGACCCATCCGGATTTCATGGATGCGATCGTGCCCATGGCCGCCCAGCCCACCGCCATGTCGGGGCGGAATTGGATGCTCCGGCGGATGATGATCGAAACCATCCGGCGGGATCCCGGCTATCAGGGCGGGCAATATACCAGCCAGCCAGCCTCCTTCTCCCTCGCCTTTCTGTTTTTCAATATCGCCACCAATGGCGGCTCCCAAGCCTTGCAGAAAGCCGCGCCCACTAGGGCAGCGGCGGACCAGATACTGGATCAACGCCTGGCCCAGCCAGCCGCCGGCGACGCCAATGACCTGATCTATATGTATGAAGCGTCTCGCGATTATGACCCTTCGCCGCATCTTGGGCGCATTCGTGCGCGGGTTTTGGCGATCAATTCCGCCGATGATGAACGCAACCCGCATGAGACTGGCCTGATGGAAGCAGCGATGCGGCAGGTGCCTCAAGGCCGGCTTGTGCTGATCCCGGGCAGCCCCGAAACCGCCGGCCATGGCACCACAGGGCAGGCCCGCAATTGGCGCGATGAGCTGGATCGTTTTCTGAAATCCTTGCCCTGACCACACCACGAGGGAGAAAAATCATGCCCAAACGCCGCCATCTCATGGCCGGGCTGGCCGCCGCCACGCTTGGCCTGCCGCGTATCGCAAAGGCCGCCTGGCCAGGTGATCGACCGATTGAAATCATCGTTCCCTTCCCGCCCGGCGGCGGGGTGGACACCATGGCGCGCATGATCCTGCCAGGGCTGCAAGCGCAATTGCCCGGCGCGCGCTTTGTGGTGGTGAATAGGCCCGGCGCGGGCGGGCAGCTTGGCTGGGAAGCGGCCTTCGGCGCCGCGCCCGATGGCTATACCCTGGCCGCGACTTCGGTGCCCGCGCTGGTGACCTACCCGATGGAACGGCAGGTGCGCTACCGCGCGCTGGAATTCACCTATATCGCCAATGTTGTTGACGATCCCGGCGGGCTATTCGTTGCTGCCAATTCGCCCTTGCGTGATTTGCGCGACCTGATCGCCGCCGCCAAGGCGCGGCCGGGGCAGATTTCCTATGGCAGTACCGGCATTGGTTCCGATGACCATCTGCTGGTGATCGCGTTGGAAGAATTGGCCGGCGCCCCGCCCATGACCCATGTGCCCTTCAATGGCATGGCGCCGCTTTCCACCGCGCTACTCGGCGGGCATTTGCAGCTGGGCGCCTTCAACATGAGCGAAAGCCTGGCCCTGCTGCGGGATGGCAAGATTCGTGCGCTTGGCCAGGCGGCAGCAACCCGCTGGGCCGGCACGCCAGAGGTGCCGACCTTTGCCGAGCAAGGCCAGCAACTGATCAGTGGCGCAACACGCGGCATTGTCGCCCCACCAGGCCTGCCCGCGGAAATCCGAGCCCGTCTGGAAGGCGCCTTTCGCGCCGCGCTGGCGGATCCGACCTTCATCAAGGAAGCCGAACGCCTTGGCCTGCCTTTGGCGCCGCTGATTGGCGATGCCTATCGCGCCGAAGTTGAACGTAATGAAAAAGACCTGCGCGGCCTGTGGCAGCGCCGCCCCTGGAGAGAATCATGACCGCCGCACCCATGCTTCGTGTTGACCCCACCGCCTTGCGCGGCCTTGTCCATGCCATGATCCGCGCCGGGGGCAGCGCGGAAGATGAAGCGGCGATGGTCACGGACCATTTGCTGGAATCCAATCTGCAAGGCCATGACAGCCACGGCATCATGCTGCTGGTGCGCTATGTGGAAAATCTGCGCGCTGGCAAACTCAATGCGGGTGTCATGCCAGAAGCCGTGCGCCAGGAAGCATCGCTTGCCGTGTTTGATGGCAAGATGGGTTATGGCCAGCGCATTGGCCGCATCACCATGGATTGGGCGATCAATGCCGCGCGCCAGCATGGCCATGCGGTGATGGCGCTGAAGAACGTGCATCATCTGGGGCGCATCGGTTCCTATGGCGAACAGGCAGCGCGCGCGGGCATGATTTCAGTGCATTTCGTCAATGGCGTATCCGGCCCCGGCGCGGTCGCGCCCTTTGGCGGCAGCGATGGGCGCATGTCCACCAATCCGGTTTGTGTCGCGGTGCCGGCAGTGGCGGAAGGCGAACACCCGCTGATCCTGGATTTTGCGACCGCGGCGATTGCGCTTGGCAAATGCCGTGTGGCCTTCAATGCCGGCAAGCCGGTGCCCGATGGCGCCTTGGTGGATGCCAAGGGCAAACCGACCAATGATCCGGGTGTGCTGTATCGGGACCAACCACGCGGCGCCTTGCTGCCCTTTGGTGGGCATAAGGGCTATGGGCTTGCGCTGATGTGCGAAATCCTGGCTGGTGCGCTGATTGGTGGCGTCACGGCCGCACCGCATCACCCGAAGGATGGCAGCATCGTCAATGGCTGGCTTGCCTTCGTGATTGACCCGGCACGCTTTGGTGATCTGGCCGCCTTCCGGTCCGAAATGGCTGCCGTGATTGCGCATGTGAAGGCATCGCCGCCTGCTGACCCTGATCAACCCGTGCTGGTTGCCGGTGAGAAGGAAAGGGCCACACGCGCAGCGCGGCTGGCAGGTGGCATTCCGGTGGATGCCACTACCTGGGATATCCTGACCACCACGGCGCGCAGCCTTGGCATCAACGCCATTCCAACGCCGGGCACGTTGTAGCGGGTGCTACGCCTTCTATTGCTTGCGCTGAGCCTTTGTAGTGGCAGCGCTTTCGCGCAAGCGCCAGACTGGCGGAGTGCTGCCCCTCCCTTGCCGCTGAGCGCCCCCATCACGCCGATCACCGCGCCGGTGGGGATCGGTGGCGCTGCTTGGGGACCATGGCGGAAGCTCTGCCGCGAGCAATGGGAAAGACCGGACCGCGCACCACGACGCGATTGCCTGAATGTGGCAGGCGTAGAACGTGACGCATCGGCGCGCGCGACGCGCCTTATTCTGGCCCCGGAAGCGCTCCGCGGTGAAAGGCTTGCGCTGCTGCGCCGCGATGATGGCGGCATCGTGAGCTTCACCCATGAACCACCCGATGCGGCACGTGATGGGGCGCTGGTGCCCTGGCGCCGGCATTTTGAAAGCTGGAGCCTGACGGCACGGCGCATTGCCCCAAATGTCACTTTCGAATTGCCCGTGCCCGATAGCCCGCGTGGCGTGACCTGCCGCGCTGAAGGGCTTTCACGCATCGAAGCGCGTCAGGTGCTGGTGGCGATCTGCGCCGTGGAATTAGCCGGCAAGCTCGGCAATACAGGGCAGGAAGCGCGGATTGCCATGGCCGGTCGGATTGCGATTGATTTGCCAAGTGCAATGATTCTGGCGCAGGGCTATGCCTCACGCATTGAGACCTTCGCGGGCGGGCGTTCCAATGGGGTAGTGCTGACCGCCGCGCGGCATTGGTTGGAATAGCGCAGCTATTTTCCCGCATTTTCAAGAAAAACTTGCGATTGGCTTGGGAAAGGCCCATATGGGGTGTGTCACCTCGTCCGGTTTGGGCGTTTCGGCCCGGCCCTATGAAGGTTTGGCGAGTCTCCTCAAACCTGCTTCCCGTGCCTTCCCATGGTTGGGCTGTAGCGATGGTCGGCCCGTAGCGCGATTCCGCGCGACGGCTTTTCTCAACCGGAGTAAACAGCATGGCAACCGGCACTGTAAAATGGTTCAACGCCACCAAGGGTTATGGCTTCATCCAACCTGATGATGGCAGCAAGGACGTCTTCGTCCATGTCAGCGATGTCCAGCGTTCTGGCCTGCAAGGCCTGAATGAAGGCGACAAGATCGATTTTGAATTGCAAAAGGGCCAGCAGGGCAAGATTTCTGCCGGCAATCTGCGCAAAATCTGAACCCGATGCGTCGCGCCTGATGGCGCGGCGATGGGTAAGACTATTCGGGGCGGGGCGGCGTTACGTCGCCCCGTTACCTTTTGAACCCATATGAGGCTCCATGGCGCGACCACCGAATTACGGCCAGCAAAGGGCCGATGTGAACCGTGCCAAACAGGCGCGCAAGGAAGCCAAGCTGGAAGCCCGCCAAGAAGCTGCCGCTCGGCGCAAGGCAGATGAGGCCGCAGCAGCAGCCGAACCCGAGCCTGAAACAGCGGAACGGCCCGCAGACTGAAGGAAATTCCCATGGCCAAGAAGCCAGGAACACAAGCACGTTTTGTGCTGTTTGACGTGATTTACGAAGATGGCAGCCGCCGTTCCAACCGCAAAGTACCCGCCGAATTGCTCGGCGGTTTGGATGGCGACGACCCCGCGCGCAAGGAAATCGAAGCGCAGGACAATGAAATTGCCAAGGCTTCGGGCAAGGCAGCGCTGCGGATTTCAACCCTGGAACGGGCCGGCGGCAAGAAGCGCTAAACCCCGTCCGATAGGGGGCGTGCAAAGACCGGCAAGCGGGTTAGGATAGAGCTCCGAAGAGAGGAGACATCGCCTTGCCGCTTATTCCGGCTGAAACTTGCCGCGCACAAATTATTGCCGTGCTCTCTGCCTGGGGCATGGATCCAAAACTGATTGAAACCACGGCCGAGGTGATGATCGAAACCGATCTGGCCGGCGTGGATAGTCACGGCATTTCCATGCTGATGGATTACGATGAATCGCGCCGCAAGGGGAAACTCAACCTCGCCGCGCGGCCGCATATCGTGCGGGAGAATATCGTGACCGCGCTGGTGGATGCCGATGCCGGGCTGGGCCATCCCGCTTCGGTCTTCGCCATGGAATTGGCGATAAAAAAAGCGAAAATCGCGGGTGTTGGTGTGGTCACGGTGCGCAATTCGCATCATTTCGGCGCCGCCGGGTATTACGCCGCCATGGCACCGCGCGAAGGGCTGATTGGCATGGTGACCAGCGCCACACGCACCATTGGCGTGGTGCCAACGCGCGGCGCGGTGCCGGTGCTGGGCACCAATCCACTCGCCTTCGCCGCACCGGCTGGACGCAATCGCGCCTTCCGCCTGGATATGGCCACCAGCACGACAGCGGCGAATAAGGTGAAGGTCTATGATCTGCGCGGCAAACCACTGCCCGAAGGCTGGGTATTGGATGGCGCCGGCCAGGCGGTGACCGATGCCGCGCAAGCCTGGGATATCATCAAGAACCAACCCATGGGCGGCCTGACCCCCGTGGGCGGCACGCCGGATATGGCGAGCCACAAGGGTTATGGGCTTGGGTTGATGGTGCATATTCTGGGCGGCGCGCTGTCGGGCGCTTCTTTCTCCCCCATTCGGGTGCGCACGCAGCGCCCGGAAGATCCCGATAATCTCGGCCATTTCTTCATGGCGATTGACCCGAAAGCCTTCCGCGACGAAGGCGATTTTGAAGCCGATATGGATGAGGTGGTGGATGTGCTGCATGCCACACCGCCCGCTGATCCAGCACTCCCGGTGCTGGTGCCTGGCGACCCTGAGGCGGAATCGCGTGAAACAAGGCTGCGCGATGGCATTCCCATTCCGGAAAGCCTGCAAGCGCGCATTCGCGATGTCTGCTTACGCAATAATACAGCCTATCTACTGGGCTAAGGAAGGAAACAGGCAATGTTGAAACGTCGTGACCTGACCCTGACCGCGTTGCTGGCCGCACCAGCGCTTTCGGTGCGCGCGCAAGGCGCGCCGATCCGCATGGTGATCCCCTTCGCACCCGGTGGCGCGACGGATGTGATTGGCCGCATCCTGGCACCGGGCATGCAGGAAGCGCTGGGTGGTGCACCAGTCGTGGTGGAAAATCGCGGTGGGGCAGCCGGGCTTTTGGGCGCCGAAGCGGTGCTTTCCGCGCCACCCGATGGGCAGACCATCACGCTGTTCACCATCACCAATGCCGTGCTGAATGCCGGCATGGTGAGGAATGCGCGGCAGGACCCGCGCAACGGTTTCGCGCCTGTGTCGCAAGTCATTTCCATGCCCATGATACTGACCGTGGGCAAGCATGTGCCGGCGCAGAATCTGCAGGAATTCATTGCCCTGATGCGTGCGCGGCCTGGGCGGTTGACCTATGGTTCGTCCGGCACTGGCGGCATCAATCATTTGGGGTCGCATTTGCTGAATATGCGCACCAATACGACAGCCGAGCATATACCCTATCGCGGCGCCGGCCTGGTTTTTGCCGATATGATGGCCGGCAATGTGGATTTTTTGACCGAGGGCATTGCATCCCAACAGCAGCATGTGCGCGCTGGGTCCATTCGTGCGCTGGCCGTGTTGTCGCGCGAAAGAAGCCCCTTGCTGCCTGAAGTGCCAACCGCGATCGAGCAAGGGCTCGCAGATTTTGAGATCATGAATTTCATGGGCATTTTCGTCCATAAGGCGACACCACCCGCGCAAGCGGCACGGCTGGAAGCGGCGACGCGCGCGGCCGTTGCCAATCCCGCCATTGCGCAAAAGCTGGTTGAAGCCGGCACCGATCCGGTCGGCAACAGTGCCGCTGATTTCAACGCCTTCTGGCAGGCGCAATTGGCGCTGTGGCTGCCGGTGGTGGAGGCTTCCGGCGTGAAGCTCGATTAGCGTAGAAGCACCACGTGGAACCGATTGCGCTTTACATCCATTGGCCGTTTTGCGCGGCCAAATGCCCCTATTGCGACTTCAATTCCCATGTTCGCGACAGGGTGGATGAGGCACGGTTTCGCGCGGGCTTGCGGCGCGAATTGGCGCATGAAGCGGCACTGATCGGACGCCGACCGCTTGCGAGTATTTTCTTCGGCGGCGGCACGCCAAGCCTGATGGCGCCCGAAACGGTCGCGGCCTTGATTGAAGATGCGAAGCACTTCTTCGACCCTTTGCCCGATATTGAAATCACCCTGGAAGCCAACCCCACCAGCGTGGAAGCCGCGAAGCTGGCGGCGTTTCGCGATGCGGGGGTCAATCGTGCCAGCCTTGGCGTGCAATCCCTGAATGCCGAGGCTTTGGGGTTTCTTGGCCGCCGCCATGATGTGGGGCAGGCGATTGCGGCGTTGGAAGCGGCGCGTGGCATTTTTCCCCGCCTTTCCTTTGATTTGATTTATGCACGGCCCGGTCAGCTTGAAGCGGCTTGGCGGGCAGAGCTGCGCCAGGCCTTGGCGCTCGCGGCTGATCATCTCTCGCTTTATCAATTGACGATTGAACCCGGCACGCAGTTTGAAACGCTCTATCGCCGTGGTGCCTTTGCGCTGCCGCCGGAAGATGACGCGGCGCGGCTTTATCTGGCCACAGCAGAAGAAGCCGCGCGTTTCGGTTTGCACGCTTATGAAATCAGCAATTACGCCAAGCCGGGTGCGGAAAGCCGACATAATCTGGCCTATTGGCGCTATGGCGATTACCTCGGCATCGGCGCCGGGGCGCATCAGCGCGTGCTCCGCCCAAGCGGTATCCAAGCCACGCGACGCCATCGCGCGCCAGAGGAATGGCTGCGCCTGGTGGAAGCCCAAGGCCATGCGGCGGTGGATGTTGAAACGCTCAGCCCCGGGGATGTGGGGCGGGAAGCCATGCTTATGGGGCTGCGCCTTTCGGAAGGCATCGACCCCAAACGCATCGAAGCCCGCACCGGGCTTGCCTTTGCTGAAATCGTGGACCCGGTAATGCTGAGCGCCTGCCTTGAGGAAGATTATCTATCCTGGCGCGAAAATGGCCGGCTTTGTGCAACTGAGGAGGGGCTGCTGCGCCTCGATTCCATGCTGCCGGTACTGCTCCGCTAGCAGAATTGCACCGCCGCGCCGGGTGCGGCGCAACCGCATGATGCCTAAAGCTTCTTGCCCAGAGCACCGATAAAACTTGATCCTTCCTGAAGAAGCCGTAAACATATCCTTGATGACCATCACCCACGCCCCCGAACCGCATAGCGCCATTGAAGCCGCCGGTAGCCTGCCGGATGCGGAGCTGGATATCGCTGCCGTGGCGCTGCAACTCGCGCGGGTAGAGGCGCCGGATGCTGATTGGCGTGCCGTGGCAGCGCATTTCTCCGACATTGCGCGCAAGGTGGTTGATGCCGCCAGCATGGATGGCAAGGCAGATGGCGGCGATCTGGAAGCGCGGCGGCTGATTCTCGCGGAAACCCTGCATGGGCATTTTGGTTATCAGGGTGATTCCGAAACCTATGAGGATATGGCCAATGCCAACCTCATCCGCGTTGCGGAACGTCGGCGTGGCCTGCCTGTAGCGCTTGGCATTCTATGGCTGCACGCGGCGGAAGCTGCGGGATGGGGCGCGCATGGGGTGGATTTTCCCGGCCATTTCCTGATCGCCCTTGAAGGGCCTCGCGGGAAATTGATTGTGGATGTCTTTGCCGGCGGCAAGGCGCTGGAAGCGCAGGATCTGCGCGGCTTGATCAAACGGGTTGAGGGTGAAAAAGCCGAATTGCGCCCGGGCGTATTACGCCCGATGACCCGGCGCGAAGTGCTGCTGCGCCTGCAAAACAACATCAAGCTGCGGCGCTTGCGCTCGGGTGAAATCAAGGCTGCACTGGCCACCACGGAAGACATGCTGCGGCTTGCACCAGACCATGCCGCCCTGTGGCGGGAAGCGGGGCTGATGAACCAAAGGCTGGAACGCATTGGCGCCGCCCTGGGGTGCCTCGATCGCTTCCTGGAACTGGTGCCGGAAGGGGAAGCGGCCGCGCGGGTGCGGGCACTGGCCGGTGAATTGCGCCAACGCCTCAATTGACGTTGGTCCCCATATCGCCAGTTGCCACCGGCAAGGCTAAACTCCGCCCATGACCCAAGCCCGCCCGCGCATCGCCCTTTTCGTCACCTGCCTGGTGGATCTCTATCGACCCACCGTGGGCTTCGCCGCCATCAAGCTGCTGGAAGAAGCCGGCTGCCTGGTGGAAGTGCCGCCAACCCAAACTTGCTGCGGCCAGCCCGCCTATAATTCCGGTGACCGTGCCAATGCCAAGGCCCTGGCACGCGCGGTGGTGGATGCCTTCCAGGGTTATGATTACGTGGTCGCCCCATCTGGTTCCTGCGCGGGCATGATTGCACATCACTACCCGGCCCTTTTTGATGATGACCCGCATTATCGCGGCAAATCCGAAGCACTGGCCGCGCGCACGCATGAACTGGTGTCCTTCCTGACCGATGTGATGGGCATGGAAAAGGTTGCCGCGCGGCTGGATGGCAGCGTGACCTATCATGATTCCTGTTCAGGCCTGCGAGAGATGGGCGTGAAGGCGCAACCACGCAAATTGCTCAATAGCGTCGAAGGGCTAAGCCTGATCGAATTGGCGGAGCCAGAAATCTGCTGCGGCTTTGGCGGGACTTTTTGTGTGAAATATCCCGATATCTCCGTGCGTATGGTCACGGATAAATGCCGCGATATTCAGGCAACGGGCGCGGGTACGCTGCTGGCGGGGGATATGGGCTGCCTTTTGAATATGGCCGGGCGGCTCAAGCGCGAAGGCTCATCAGTCAAGGTGCGCCATGTGGCAGAGGTCCTGGCCGGCATGACCCAGGACGCAGCCCCGATCGGGGATGTAAAGGGCGGCTGATCCATTCAGCCGGCCATGCCCAGCGTGGGGGGAAGTAGCCCCCCACAGGCCACCTCATCCAGGGATCAGCACGCCTTCCACT
>JBDKIR010000214.1:0-4523 GCA_039797035.1 Pseudomonadota bacterium
GCGCTTCGTGCCGCGTCAGCACAGGGAAACCTATGTCGGGGAATAAGGAAAAGCAGCGCCCGGAAGGCCATTGGATCAAGCGGCCACCGCGGCCATCCAAACCCGCCGCACCACCGCCTCGGCGTAAGCCTGGGCTGGTGCAGGCGATGATTGCGGGGATGGTTGGCCTGACGCTTGGGATGCTGAATGCTGCGGTGACCGGTGCGGGTGGCATGCCTGAACCCGTGCCCGCGATTGCCGCGGGTGTCGGCCTTTGTATCGGTGCCATTGCAACCTGGCGGCTGTTTGGCGGCACGCGGCAGGATTTCCGGGATTTGTTTTTCTGAACCCTGGCTTGTGATGAGGCCGGGCTTGGCCCATGGAAGGGCCTGTTATTCATTGGGGAGAGACGGCGATGAATTCAAAAGATTATTACGTGAAGCATCTGGCGGTGGATTTGCCGCTCGCCACCGCTGACAAGATCGCGGATGCCACACTCGCCACCGGCCGCGCGGCGGGCATGTTGCCGCTGACCGTGGTGGTGTTGGATGCCGGCGGGCATGTTGTGGTGCAAAAGCGCGAAGATGGTTCGGGCATTCTGCGCGCCGAAATCGCGCGCGGCAAAGCCTATGCCGCGCTTGGCATGGGTATTGGCAGCCGCATTGTGCGTGACCGCTTGAAGGAACGCATCGCCTTCCAGGCCGCGGTTGCCGCCGCTTCCGATGGCAGCTTTGTTCCCGTGCCCGGTGGCGTCTTGATCCTGAATGCCGCCGGTGCCGTGATTGGCGCGGTGGGTGTCAGCGGCGATGCCTCCGACCGTGACGAACACGCGGCGTGTGAAGGCATCAAGGCCGCCGGGCTTGCTTCCCACCCCGATGCAGCGGTCGAGAATTGGCGCGATGCCTCCTTGTAGGGTTACGCGCCGCGCCGCGCTGCTTGGCGCTGGCGCGGCGGTGATCAATACGGCGGCGCGGGCGCAAGAGGTTTTCCCCTCCCGCCCGATCCGCATGATCATCCCCTTCCCCGCCGGCGGTCCGACCGATGTCTATGCGCGGCTTTATGCTGAGCGCCTGGGCCGCGAATTGGGCCAACCGGTAGTGACGGAAAATCGTGGCGGGGCGGGTGGGGCGATTGGATCGCTTGAAGTCTCCCGCGCGCGGCCCGATGGTTATACGATTTTGTTTGGCACGGCTTCGACCCATGCGCTTTACCCGCTGGTCACACGCCAGCCGCAATTTGATGTGGTCCGGGATTTCACCACCATTGCGGAATTGGGCGGCGGGACGCTGTGCTGGTTGGCGCATCCATCGCGCCCGGCCAGCTTGCGCGAATTTCTGGCGGCGGCGCGCACCGCTAATCCACCGCTTTCTTATGGCTCACCGGGCAGTGGCACCATGATGCATCTTGCCACTGAGTTGCTGAAGCAGCAGGCGGGCGGGGTGGCGCTGACCCATGTGCCCTATCGCGGCGCCGCACCTGCAATGAATGATCTGGTCAGCGGCACCTTGGCGCTCGCGGTCAATACCTTTGGCGGCGGCTTGCCTTTGCATCAAGGCGGGCGCGCACGCATGTTGGCGGTGGCGACAGCGCGGCGTTTGGAAGCCGCGCCCGATGTGCCGACCGTTACCGAAGCGCTGGGCCTCGTTGGTTTTGAAGCGGTGCTTTGGCATGCGGTCTTCGCGCCCCCAGCGCTCCCCGCGCCAATCCTGGAACGGCTTTCGGCGGCGACCAATGCTGCGCTTGCCGATCCTGCCTTCCGCGCCAGCCTTGCCGCTTCTGGCATCACCGCTTCCGCGCCCGGCACCCCCGCCAGTGCCGCCGCTTTCATCGCCGCCGAGACCAGGCGTTACGCGCCTGTGGTCGAGGCCATTCGTCCGGAGCTTGAACAATGAGCCGAGTATTGCGCCTTGCTGGCGCCCAAATGGGACCGAACCAAAAAGCCGATAGCCGGGAAGCGATCCTGGCGCGCATGATCGCCTTGTTGGAACAGGCCGCCGCGGCTGGCGCGAAGATGGTGGTGTTCCCGGAATTGCCGCTGACCACCTTCTTCCCGCGTTGGCTGTTCACGGACCAGGCGGAATTGGACAGTTATTTTGAACGCGAAATGCCCAATCCGCGCGTGCAGCCGCTATTTGATCGCGCCCGCGCACTCGGGGTTGGCTTTTATCTTGGCTATGCGGAGCTCACTCCCCACGGCAAGCGCTACAATACCGCCATTACGGTAGGTCCCGATGGCAGCCTGCTTGGCAAGTATCGCAAGATCCATCTGCCCGGCACGGTGGAACCGCGCGTGGGGGACCGCTTCCAGCAATTGGAAAAGCGCTATTTCGAATATGGCGATCTGGGCTTCCCCGCCTTTCGCGGCCCGGAAACCTGGGGCCGGCCCGTGCTTGGCATGTTGATCTGCAATGACCGCCGCTGGCCGGAAGGCTGGCGCTGCTATGGCTTGCAGGGCATCGAGTTGATGCTGATTGGCTATAACTCCGCCGCCTATGATCCGATGGGTGGCGATAGCGAAGACCAGTCGCTGCGCACCTTCCATTCGACGCTCGCCGTACAGGGCAATGCCTATATGAATGCGACCTGGGCGATTTCGGTCGCCAAGGCGGGCGTTGAAGATGGATCAGGCCTGATTGGCGGTTCGGTGATTGTGGACCCGAATGGCCGCGTGGTGGCGGAAGCCAAGACGCTGGGTGACGAGATCATCGTCGCCGATGTGGATTTTGATGCCTGCAAGCAGGGTAAGGAGAAGATGTTCAACTTCGCCGCCCATCGCCGGCCGCAATGGTATCGCGCCATTATTGACCAGGTGGGGGCGGTGCCGCCGGCCTGAACAAGGAGTGCTCATGCCAAACAAGCACCTTCTGTCACGCCGCGCTTTTGCCACCAGCGCCTTGGCTGCGGGTGCTTCCTTCATTGGGGCATCTTCAGCCGAAGCGCAGGAAGCTTGGCCGGGTGGTCGGCCCGTCAGCATCATCGTCTCCTTCGCGCCGGGCGGATCCACCGATGTGATTGCGCGCATCCTGGCGCAGCAACTCACGCAACATATCGGTGCGAATTTCGTGGTGGAAAATCGCCCCGGTGCCAGCGGGACCATCGGCATGGCTTCCGTCGCGCGGGCGCGGCCAGATGGGCATACGCTGGTTTTCTCAGGGGGCGGCACCTATTCCATGGTGGGGCATCTCTATCCCCGACGCGGCTATGATGAGGAAACCAGCTTCGATCCCATCGGCGCTGTCACCACCTCTTCCATTTTCATGTGCGTCAATCCGCGCCTGGGCATTGCCGATATCCCGGCCTTCATCGCGCGCGCCAAGGCGGAACCAGGGCGCATGTCCTATGGTTCATCAGGCGCGGGTGGCAGCGCGCATGTGGCGACGGAGCTTTTCCTGGGCGATGCGGGCATCGAGGTCGAAAGTGTCACCTATCGCGGTGGCGCGCCGGCCTTGCAGGCGCTGGTCGCCGGTGAAGTGCAGATGGCTTTCGTGGAAGCCGTATCTGCCCTGCCCCTGATCCGCAGCGGCGAGATTCTGGGCATCGGTGTTTCAAGCGCGGAACGCAATCCGCTGGCGCCGGAGATTCCGGCGATTGGTGAATTCCTGCCCGGTTATGAATGCACCACCATCACTGCCTTATTCGCGCCCGCCGGCACGCCGGAACCCATTCTGCATCGGCTCTATCAGGGCATTGTCGCCGCGATGAATTCACCGGATGTCGTGGCACAGCTGCGCGCTGGCGCGGTATTTCCCAAAGTGATGCCGGCGGCAGAATTCCGCCCCTATCTGGCGGCAGAGCGCCGCAAATGGGGTGAGGTGATCCGCGCGCGCAATATCCGCGTCCAATGATGCGGGTCACACCTTATATATATGCATGAAGGATAAGCGCATGACCCGTTCCCTTGTTCTGGCCGCCGCGCAGCTGGGCCCGATCCAAAAGGCCGAAGGCCGTGATGTGGCGGTGGGGCGCATGATCCGCCTGATGGAAAAGGCGCATCAACGCGGCGCGCAAGTCGTGGTCTTTCCTGAATTGGCGCTGACCACCTTCTTCCCGCGCTGGTATGAGGAAGATCTGGCCAATGCGGATCATTGGTATGAAGCGGCGCTGCCTTCCAATGAAACCGCGCCACTATTCGAAGCCGCGCGCAAATATGGCATCGCCTTTCATCTTGGTTATGCCGAGAAAACGCCGGAAGGCCGGCGCTTCAATACTGCGGTGTTTGTGCTGCCCTCGGGCGAGATTGTGCTGAAATACCGCAAGGTGCATTTGCCCGGGCATAAGGAATTCGATCCCGTCCGTCATGTGCAGCATCTGGAAAAGCGCTATTTCGAACCCGGTGATCTTGGCTTTCCGGTGATCCGCGCGCCGGTTTCAGGCCAGCCCGTCAATCTTGGCATGATGATATGCAATGACCGCCGCTGGCCGGAAGCCTGGCGCGTGATGGGCTTGCAGCAGGTTGAACTGGTCATGCTTGGCTACAATACGCCGTCACTGAATATGGAAAATCGCGGCTTTGAGGCGCATCATTTGCGCGTCTTTCATAGCCA
>JBDKIR010000215.1:0-2685 GCA_039797035.1 Pseudomonadota bacterium
GTTTCCTTTTCGGTCGGCCGCGGCAAGGTCATGGGGCTGGTCGGTGAATCCGGCTCCGGCAAATCCGTCACCGGCTTTTCCATCATCGGCCTGGTCGATCCACCCGGGCGCATTACCGGCGGTTCCATCCTGTTCCAGGGACGCGATCTGGCGAAATTGTCCGAGGAGGAAATGCGCGATTTGCGGGGCAACCGCATCGCCATGATCTTCCAGGACCCGATGATGACCCTGAACCCGGTGCTGCGGATCGATACGCAGATGATCGAAACGGTGCAGGCGCATAAGAAGGTCTCGGCGGAAGAAGCCCGCCAAAGGGCGCGCGATACGCTGGGCATGGTGGGTATTCCATCACCGGATGAACGGCTGAAGGCCTATCCGCACCAGTTTTCCGGCGGCATGCGCCAACGTGTCGCCATTGCCATTGCGCTGTTGCATGAACCGCAATTGATCATCGCCGATGAACCGACAACGGCGCTGGATGTCACGATCCAGGGGCAGATCCTGGCGGAGGTGCAGAAGCTTTGCGCCACCACCGGCACTTCCATGATCTGGATCACGCATGACCTTTCCGTTGTGGCGGGCCTCGCAGATGATATCGCGGTCATGTATGCCGGGCGCATCGTTGAAAAAGGCGCTGTGGGTGATGTGCTGGATCAGCCGCTGCATCCCTATACGCATGGGTTGATTGGGTCCGTGCCAAGCCGCAACAAGCGGGGGGAGGCACTGCGGCAAATCCCTGGCATGACACCATCGCTGCTCAATCTGCCGCCAGGCTGCGCCTTTCGGGCGCGCTGCCCACGTGCGGCTGAAGCCTGCATGGCCGAACCACCCATGGCGGAAATTCTGCCCGGGCGTGAAGCGCGCTGCATCCGCCCCCATCTTGACGCGCCGGAGGCCGCATGAGCACCGCGCCCATGCTTGAATTGCGCGGCATTACCCGCCGCTTCGAAAAAAAGCTCGATTTCGCGGGGCGTATCGCCAAGCGTCTGGGGGCGCCGGTGCGCGAAGAAGTGGTCCATGCCGTGGATGGCGTGGACCTGACGGTACGCAAGGGGGAAGTTGTTGGCCTGGTTGGTGAATCAGGCTGCGGCAAATCCACCCTGGGCCGCATGGTGGCGGGTATTCTGCCACCTTCGGACGGCACCATTCTGCGTTATGGGCGTGATCTTGCGAGCCTGGAAGGGCCTGCCGCGCGGCAGATGAAGCTGCGCACGCAAATGATCTTCCAGGACCCTTACGCCTCTCTCAACCCACGCTTGCGGGTGCAGGATATTGTCGGCGAAGCGCCGCGCGTGCATGGGCTGCTGGATGGCGTCAGCTTCGATGATTACGTTGATGAACAGATGCGCCGCGCTGGGCTGGATCCCGCGTTCAAGCGGCGTTACCCGCATCAATTCTCGGGCGGTCAGCGCCAGCGTATCGGTATTGCGCGTGCGCTTGCGGTAAAGCCGGATTTCATTGTGTGCGATGAAGCGGTGGCCGCGCTGGATGTCTCGATCCAGGCGCAGATACTCAATCTGTTCATGCGCCTCAGGCGCGAATTGGACCTGACCTATCTCTTCATCAGCCATGATCTTGGCGTGGTGGAACATCTCTCGGATCGCGTGGTGATCATGTATCTGGGCCGCGTGGTGGAAGAAGCGGATACGGAAACCGTCTTCCGCCGGCCCAATCACCCCTATACGCGGTCCTTGCTGGATTCAGTGCCGCGGATTGAAAACCGCAAGCGCGCCTTTGCGGTGGTGAAGGGGGAAATTCCATCGCCGCTCAATCCGCCCAAAGGCTGTCATTTCCACCCGCGTTGCCCCCTGGCCACGGAACGCTGTCGTGTGGAAGTGCCGAAGCTGCGCGAAGTGGCGCCGGGCCAACGCAGCGCCTGCCACCTGAACGACCAATGATCCGCGCCATCCTGGCGGCGGTGTTGTTGTTGGGCATCGCCGCTTGTGATGGCAATGGGTTGCGTGGTGGCTATGTCGGTGGCGGCGCAGGGGCGGGCCGAACGCCCTAGGCGCGCCAGAGCAGATCACGTTCAGATGGAATCATCTGAACGGGTGAAGATGCTCGAAAAACAACGACCTGGAGCGGGTTGCGTGAAGCCATGTGAACGCAACACGCTCTAAGGGCCTCGGGCAGCGTGTTCCCGCGAAGCGACGTAAAAACTTGCCATGGCGAGCACGGCGATGCCCAGCAATAGCCAAGGCACGGGCGCGTAACCGCCCGCTGCATCCCATACCAAGGCCAGTAGCAAGGGGGCTGCGGTGCGTGGCAGCACTGCAAAAGCGGACAAGGCGCCAGACACCGCGCCAAAACCATCGCGGCCCATGATTTCCGCCACGCCGGCGGCGCGCACAATAGTCAAAAGCCCATCCGCCACGGCCCATGCCATGACAAAGCCAATGGTCAGGAACAGATTATCGGGCGCAATGGCAAACAGCGTCATGCCGATCGGCAGCAGCAAGGTGGCCAGCCGCCCGACGCGGCGCATGGGCACGCCGCGCCCGAGGGTGAAAAGCACCATGCGCGCGGTGACTTGTGCTGGCCCATGCGCGGCCGCCAACAACAATACCGTGGCTTCCGGCCAGCCACGTTCGCGTAGCAACAGAATAAGATGAGCACCAAGCCCGGTGCCAATAAAGGCATGCGCGGCAAAACACAGCGCAAGCGCCAGGAAGGCGCGGTTTTTCA
>JBDKIR010000216.1:0-5525 GCA_039797035.1 Pseudomonadota bacterium
CGCCGCTGATGCGCCGCTGATGCGCCGCTGATGCGCCGCTGAAACCCCTGTAACGTAAAATAACTTTACAAAGACCCCGATTGCTGTGTTCAATTGTGGTGAGAGAAGGCAGTCATGGGTCAAAAAGATTCCTTTGTCGCGACGACGCGCGGTATCCGCGTGACTGTGCGCGCCTTCTATCTTCCGGATCAATCGATGCCGGAGGATGCGCAATTCGTTTGGGCCTATCAGGTCGAAATCGCCAATCTGGGGCCGGAGACGGTGCAACTGATCCGCCGGACCTGGCAGATTACGGATTCTGGCGGCAGGACCCAACAGGTACAGGGCGCCGGGGTGGTTGGGGAACAACCCATCCTCGAACCAGGCGGCCGGTTTGAATATACATCGGGCACACCGCTCGGCACGCCATCGGGTTTCATGCGCGGCGCCTACCACATGCTGGTCAAGGATAGTGGCGAGGTTTTCGATGTCGCCATCCCGCCTTTCAGCCTGGACAGCCCCCATCTGCCATCAGCACGGCTGCATTAACCGGGCTGATGCAGCGGCGCGGCGCGCCTGATAGCTAAGCCTGGGCTTCAGCTTTCCTTGTAGCGGTAGCCGATGCCGTAAAGCGTTTCGATTTCGTCGAAATCCTCATCCGTTTGGCGGAATTTATTGCGGATGCGCTTCACATGGCTGTCGATGGTGCGATCATCGACATAAATGTTTTCGCCATAGGCGGCGTCGATCAGCTGGTCGCGGTTTTTCACCATGCCAGGGCGCAGCGCCAGGGCCTTGACCAGCAGGAATTCCGTGACGGTCAATTGCACCGCCTTGCCCTTCCAAAGGCAGGTATGCTTCGTCTCATCCAGCATCAGATCGCCACGCGCCAATACGCCACCGGGCGGGGCGCCTGAACCTTCTGCGCGCGCGCCTTCATTGCGGCGCAGCAGGGCGCGGATGCGTTCCAGCAACAGGCGCTGGGAAAAGGGCTTGGTGATGTAGTCATCAGCGCCCAGGCGCAGCCCCATCAGCTCATCGACTTCCTCATCCTTGGAGGTGAGGAAAACGACCGGCATATTGCTGCGCTGGCGCAGGCGCTGGAGCAGTTCCATCCCATCCATGCGCGGCATCTTGATATCCAGCACCGCGAGGTCGGCGGGTTTGGCGAGCAGGCCCTGCAGCGCGCTTTCCCCATCCGTATAGGTGCGCACCTGATAGCCTTCCTGTTCCAGGGTCATGGAAACGGAAGTGAGGATATTGCGGTCATCATCCACAAGGGCGATGGTCTGGGGCATGGTCTGGTGCTCCGATGCGGCAGATTAAGTTTTGCGCCGCAGCATGACATATATTGGGCATGAATTGTGGCAGTAGGCGGGCCGGAGAAGGGCGATGGAACAGCAAGATGCCATATTGGAGGCCCGGCGCCTGATCCGGGCCGCGCGCTCGGCGAGCTTGGCGACGGGCCAGGCGGGCCAGCCCTTTGTCAGCCTGGTCACCCCGGCCAGTGCGGGGGATCTTTCCCCCCTGATGCTGCTGTCATCACTATCGGAACATACCCGGCATTTGCGGGCCGATCCGCGCTGCGCCCTGCTTTTCACTGGTGCGCCAACTGGGCCCAACCCGCAAACCGCCCCGCGGGTGACCGTGACCGGGCTGGCCGAGGAAGTGCCGGCAGAGGCGGTGGCGGCGCTCAAGGCGCGCTGGTTGGCGGTGCATCCCTATGCCGCCCTTTACGCCGATTTCGGCGATTTCGCGCTTTGGCGCCTCAATATTGGCGGTGCCTTGCTGGTGGGGGGCTTTGCCCGGGCGGTCAGGATCAAGGCCAGTGATCTGGCCCCGGACCCGGCCGGGGTGCGGGCCGTGGCGGCCGCGGAAGCGGACATCATCGCGCATGTGAATCAGGATCATCCGGCGGCCGTGGCGGCCATAGCCACCGGGCTTTTGGGGGCGGCGCCGGGCCCATGGCGCCTGGTCGCGGTGGATGGCGATGGGTGCGATATTTCGAACGGGGAAGCATCCCGCCGTCTTGCCTTCCCGGCGCCGGTGCGCGATGCGGATGGCGTGCGATCGGCGTTGATTCGCGCGGCACGGGAAGGGCGGGAAGGTCAAGCCGGGGGCAGTCCCGAAGGCCGGGCCGCGCTGCCGTAATTCTGCCGTCTCTGGCGTCGATACGAAACATGTTTAGGTCGCGGAGGCGACCCGCTGTGGCGGTTGGTTGGAGGGTGTCCCTTAATGAATGTTACTGAGCAAGCTTTGGCCGGTACCGGCGTAACCCGGGCCGGGGCGGTCCACGCTAATCTGATGCCTCCCGCGCTGATTGCCCATGCGCTGCGCCGTCATGAAGGCCGGCTGTCCGCCGATGGTGCCTTTATTGCCGTGACCGGCACCCATACTGGGCGTTCCGTGCAGGATAAATTCGTGGTCGAGGATCCCGAAGCACGCGCCGATGTCTGGTGGGGCAAGGTGAACCAACCCATGGCGCCGGAACGTTTCGCGGGGCTTTCCGCCCGCGTGCGGTCCTGGCTCGGCGAAAGGCCGGAAGTCTTCACCCAGGATCTTTATGCCGGTGCCGATCCCGCGCATCGCGTCCGCGTCCGGCTGGTGACCACCAATGCCTGGCACGCCCTGTTTGCGCGCAACATGTTCATCCGCCCCCCGGCGGCTGAGCTTGCCAATTTCAAGCCGGATTTCACCATTCTGCATGCGCCGGAATTCCAGGCCGACCCGGCACAGGATGGCTGCCGCACGGAAACCGTGATTGCGCTGTCCTTCGCGGCCAAGACCATTGTGATCGCTGGCACTTCCTATGCCGGGGAAATCAAGAAGAGCATCTTCACCGTCATGAATTGGCTGCTGCCCGCGAAGGGCGTGCTGCCCATGCATTGCAGTGCCAATGTTGGCGGCAAGGGTGATGTCGCGCTGTTCTTCGGCCTGTCCGGCACGGGCAAGACCACGCTGTCTTCCGACCCGGAACGCAATCTGATCGGCGATGATGAACATGGCTGGTCTGATCAGGGCGTCTTCAATTTTGAAGGCGGCTGCTATGCCAAGGTGATCAAACTCAGCCGTGAGGCTGAGCCGCAGATCTGGGATGCGTCGCATCGCTTCGGCACCGTGCTGGAAAATGTCGTGGCGGATGAAGCGGGCCGGCTTGATCTTGATGATGGCAGCCTGACCGAGAATACCCGGTCCTGCTACCCGCTGCCATATATCCCGAACATTGTGGAAAGTGGTGCGGCCGGATTGCCGCGCAATGTGGTGATGCTGACCGCCGATGCCTTTGGCGTGCTGCCGCCGATTGCCAAGCTTTCCCCGGCGCAGGCCATGTATCACTTCCTGTCGGGCTATACCGCCCGTGTTGCTGGTACGGAAAAGGGCCTGGGCAGGGAACCTCAGGCAACATTTTCAACCTGCTTCGGTGCGCCCTTCCTGCCGCGCCGGCCGGAAGTCTATGGCCGGATGCTGGCTGATTTGATGGCACGCCATGGCGCGGATTGCTGGCTGGTGAATACGGGTTGGACGGGTGGCAGCTATGGCACCGGCCACCGTATGCCCATTCGCGTGACGCGCGCCCTGTTGCGTGGCGCCCTGGATGGCAGCCTGGCCAAGGTTGAGTTTGTGCGCGACCCCTTCTTCGGCCTGATGGTGCCGAAGGCCCTGCCCGGCGTGCCGAGTGAAATGCTCAACCCGCGCGAAACCTGGGCCGATAAGGCCGCTTATGACCGCACGGCGCGTGACCTGGTCGCGCGGTTTGAAGCGAATTTCGCCACCTATGCGGATGCGGTGGGCGACGATGTCAAAGCGGTCGCTATTCGCGCCGCGGCATGAGCGGCGGCTTTGAATGGCTGAAGCCGCTTGAAAACACCCCGTCGGGCCGGCGTAACGTGCTCGGCGGGCCTTTGCTGCCCTGTTCGGTTGCGCCGCTGACAGGGTTTTTCCGCGATGGCTGCTGCAATACCGGGCCCGAGGATATCGGGCTGCATGTGGTCTGCGCGGAAGTCAGTGCCGAATTCCTGCATTTCAGCAAGGCGGCGGGGAATGATCTTTCCACGCCCCGCCCGGAATATGGCTTTGTTGGCCTGTCCCCGGGGGATCGCTGGTGCCTTTGTGCGGCGCGTTGGGAAGAAGCAAGGCGCGCGGGCTGCGCCCCGCCGGTCTTGCTGGAAGCCACGCATGAGGCAGCACTGGAGATCTGCGCCTTGGATGATTTGATGGCCCATGCCGTGGATGCCCCCGCGTGACCCCGACGCGCTTTTTCCTGGTGCGTCATGCGCTGGTGGAACCCTCTGCGCGGGCGGTGCTTTATGGCAGCATGGATGTCGGGCTTTGCGATCTGGCCCTGCGTGAGGAAGCGGCATCCTATCGTTGGCTGGCGCATCGCCTGCCGCAGCCGGCGCGCTGGTTTGTCACCAACCTGTCGCGCACCCGCGCCACCGCCGCAGCGGTATTCGCGGCTGGCTATCCGGAAGCGGAATTGACCGCGGAAGCGGATTTCGCGGAACAGCATTTGGGCGAATGGCAAGGTATCCCGCATGAGGCGCTGCCCGCGCTGCTGACGCGCCCGGCGCATCCCTTCTGGCCCCATGCCGGGGATGAGCACCCGCCTGGGGGCGAGAGCTTTCGCGAAGTGCAGGCCCGGGTTGCGGCCGTATTGGAACGCATGGCAACGCTGCTGGAAGGCCAGGATATCGTCATTATTGCCCATGGCGGTTCGATCCGTGCCGCCTTGGCCCATGCCATGCGGCTGACGCCTGATCAGGCTTTGATCTTCAGCATCAAGAACTTATCGCTGTCGCGGATTGAAAAACACGGGCGGGATTGGCGCGTGGCCACCGTGAATGAGGAGCCCTGGACCCCGCCCCCCGCGGAAGCGTGACCCCAGGCTTTCAGGAAACCCTTTCCCCAGCGCGATTCGCTGTTGTAGAGAACACGGAAACAACGGGTTGGGAATTGGTCTTCATGCGCCCTGTCATGCTTTTCAGCGCTTTTGTCCTTGCCTTGTTTGGGTTTTCAACCACGGCCTTCGCGCAGGCGGAAGAACAGGCATTGGTTGATCGCGCCACCCTGACGCTGCAGGAAATGATGGGCCCGGCCGATACCACGGGCGATGCGCAGGCATTGTTGCGCAATGCCAAGGCAGTGATGATCTGCCCGCGCGTCTTCCGTGCCGGGTTTTTCATTGGCGGTGAGGCAGGTGACTGCGTGCTCTCCGCCCGCGACGGCGGCGGTTCCTGGTCTTCCCCGGCCTTCTACAATATGGCGGGCGGCAGCATTGGCTTGCAGGCCGGGCTGCAGGATGCGCAGGTGGTCATGCTGATCATGACGACCAAGGGGCTGAACGCCATTCTGGATAGCCAGTTCAAAATCGGCGCCGAAGCGGGCTTGGCCTTTGCCACCTATGGGCGCGGCATTCAGGGTGCGACCACGGCGGCGATTGGGGCGGATGTTGTAACCATTGCCAAGGCGCGCGGGCTTTTCGCGGGCATTACGCTGGATGGCAATTTGCTCTCCACCGATAGCGCCAAGATGCGCGGTTATTTCGG
>JBDKIR010000217.1:0-2903 GCA_039797035.1 Pseudomonadota bacterium
GCTTCATCAGATCGGGCAGGCGGCCGGGCTGGCAATGATAGATACGAAGTTCATAGAGCATCGTTTTTCTCCTGAGTTATGGGTTAATCCAGTTTGGCGCCGGAGATTTCCACCAGGTCGCGCCAAACGCGATCCTGGCTGCGCACAAATTCCGTGAAGCCTTCCGGCGTATCATCCGAAATGGCCGTGAAACCCAAGGGAATGAGTTTTTCGCCATATTCCTTGTCACGCGCCGCGCCGATGGTGGCGCGATGCAGCGCCTGCACAATGGGCGCTGGCGTGCCAGCAGCGGCGGAAATGCAGTACCAGAATTCCATATCCATATCTGAACCGGGCAGCAGTTCTGCCATGCCGCGCACATTCTCAAGCCCCGCCACTTGTGGTTGGCGCTTCTGGCTGCCGACTGCCAAGGCGCGCAGCTTACCTTCGCGTACATGCGGCATGAGCGCGGGCATACCGTCAAAAATCATATCGACATTACCGGCCAGCAAATCATTCAACCCGGGCACCAAACCACGATACGGCACATGCGAAACTTCGATCCCGGCCGTTCTCATCAACTTGGAAATCGACAAATGGCTGATGGTGCCAAGGCCAGAAGATGCTGCCGTAATTTGCCCGGGCCTGCGTTTTGCGTCAGCCACGAATTCTTCAAAAGTCTTCCAGGGCCGATTGGCATTCACCACGAAGAGTGTTGAACCAACGGAAACACGCGACACATGGGCAAAGTCACGAATGCCATCGAAAGGCATGCCATTGCGGAACAAATATTTATTCGCGAGTAAAATCGTCGCACCGCCCAGAAACAGCGTATAGCCATCGGGCGCACTGCGGGCCACTGCTTCACCAGCGATATTGCCCCCCGCACCGGGACGATTATCGATCACCACGGGCTGGCCAAGCAGCGGTGTCATGCGTTCGCCGACCAAACGCGCGGTGATATCGGCCGCCCCACCTGGGGGAAATGGCACAACCAGGCGCACAGGACGCGAAGGAAAGCTTTGCGCCTGCGCAATGGCTGGCGCGGCAAGCCCCGCAATCAGCGCGGCGCGGCGGGTCATTTTGATCATGTTATCCTCCCTGGTTTTTTGGGGATCAGGCTGATGGTTCGCGATGCAATTCCGCGACAATCCCTTCCTGCCCCGGCATGGCGGGGTAACGGCGCATCACTTCCGGATCATGCCCTGGCACGATGTGCTTGGGGCTTGGCGCCAACGCGCGGAGCTTATCGAAGCCTTCCAGCATTTCACCGATATGAAAGGCCGTGGTGAAGGGCCGGACGGCTTCCATGTTTTCGTAGAAATGCGTGACATCGGAAGCGAGTACCACGCGCCCACGCGCCGTATTCACCCGCACGCATTGCAGCCCCATGGAATGCCCACCACAGGCATGCACGGTAATGCCCGGCGCCACTTCCGCATCGCCATTATGGAATACCACGCGTTCGGCGAAATTCATCCGCACCATGCCGACCACATCCTCCACCTCAAAGGAATGGCGCAGCTTCGGGTATTTCATGTAGCGGCCGGTCGCATACTGCATTTCCGGTTCCTGCAAATGGAACTTGGCCTTGGCGAATTTGTGGAAGCTGCCGACATGATCGTAATGCAGATGGGAAATCACCACATCTTCGACCTTATCAGGATCAACGCCGATCAGCTTCAGGCTTTCAATCGGGCAGCGCAAATAATTGCGCTTGCGCTTGGCCGCCACTTCCGCTGTGAAGCCGGTATCAATAATCACGGCACGGTCTTCATTCACCGCAGCCCAAACGAAGTAATCCATCGGCATCGGCGCATCATGCGGATCACCACCGATGAAATGCTCGGCACGCTTGGCATCGCGCATGGCGTAGCGCAGCGCATAGACGCGGTATTCGGGTTCAGTCATGCCATTTGCTCCTGTCGTAGAGGCTGCATGCCAAGCGCAAGCCCAACCATGGAGGCATCGCGCAGAACGGAAAGAAAATCGCCGGGCTGATTGGCGTCACCCACGACGGTAAAGGGAATGCCGATGGCTTCCACCGCAGGCAGCGCATCCTGATTGGGCAGCGCGCCGATGGCGGCGATCACATGGGTCACGCCGGCAATCTCGCGCGCTGTGCCATCTTCGGTGAAATGCAGCACATCGCCCGCCAGCCGCGCATCGCGCACCTTGGTGTGAAAGCTGGTGCCGGCTTCGCGCAGGCGGATCATCAGATCGGTGCGGTTATTGCGCGCCATGGCGGGGGCGATAGCGGGCAGCGCTTCCAGAATGGTGATGCGGCAACCACGCAAACTCAGCACCTCCGCCACTTCCAGCCCAACAATGCCGCCACCAATCACGGCCAGTCGCGCGCCTTCCGGCACCAAAGCAGGATTGGCAATCACATCCCAGGCTTGCAGCGGCGCGGCCCCAGGCAGGCTCAGCGGGCGCGGCTTGGCGCCGGTGGCCACCACCACATGATCCGGCGCGAAGGCCTTGATGGCATCCGCCGTTGCCGTCACGCCATAGCGCACCGGCACGCCGCGTGCGGTCACCTGATCCCACCGCCAAGACCAGGCGGGGCGCACTTCTTCCTTATCCGGCGCCGCCACAGCCAAGTGAATCTGCCCGCCAGCGCGCGCGGATTTTTCCCAGATTTCCACCTGATGCCCGCGTGCGGCAGCAAGCCGCGCCACTTCCGCCCCCGCCAAGCCCGCGCCCAGAATCAGCACGCGCTGTTTCACCGCTGCTGGCGCGAAGGGCCCATCAATGAATTCCGGCGCTTCCAATTCCGTGCCCAGCATGGGATTCACCACGCAGGCAACGTCACGTTCCAAAGTAAGTCGTTCAAAACAGACATTGCAGGAAATGCAGCCGCGAATGGCGACCTTACTCTCCCCAAAGGCCTTGCGCGGCCAATGCGCATCCGCCGTCAGCGC
>JBDKIR010000218.1:0-2850 GCA_039797035.1 Pseudomonadota bacterium
GCGTCACCGCATTGCGCAGCACATAAATGGCGGCCAGGCGAAAGCGCCCATAGCCCGCCGCCTGGGCATAAAGCACGAAGTCCTTTTGCAGCGTTTCAAGCACGCCAGAACGCGTGAAGCGCGCAATCGTCGCAAGCCCCGGCAGGCTGAGTGTGACGGCGGGCAGGACCAGATGCGTCAGACCATTCAGGAAAAGATCACCGCGCCCGGCAAGAAGGCTATCAATCAGCACAAAGCCGGTGACGCGTGGCGGCAAACCCAAGGCAACATCAATACGCCCGCGCAAGGGCAGCACATCAAGTTCCATCGAAAACAGCAATTGCAGCATGATGGCCAGCCAGAAGGACGCCAAGGCAAGCCCGCCCACGGAAAGCAACCGCACCAGATGGTCGATCGGACCATTATGATTGAGCGCGGCCAGCAGGCCGAGCGGCACGCCAAAACCCACCGCCAAAAGTAGCGCCGCGATGGTGAGTTCAAGCGTGGCCGGCAGGCGTTGTAGGATTTCTTCGGTTACTGGACGGCCGGAAAAGATGCTTTTGCCGAAATCACCAGTCAGGACTTGCCGCAGGTGAATGACCGCCTGTTCCAGAATCGGGCGATCAAGCCCGTATTGGGCGCGAATTTCTGCAATCATCGCCGGGGTGGCGGCGTCACCCGCAAGTGTCGCCGCCGGATCGCCCGGAATGACGCGCGATAAGACAAAGGTCAGTAGAATGAGGCCAAAGAGCGCCGGCAGCGCCAGAAGGAGCCGCCGGATGGCATAACGCGCCATACGCCCGGCCTAATTCGTCAAGGACATCAGGCGCAATTCGCCGCCGGAACCCACCGGCGAAAAGCTATAGCCTTGGACGCGCCGTGCCAGACCACGCAGATTCAGCGTGTTATAGACCCAGATATCTGGGCTATCGGCCACAACCTGACGGGTCGCTTGTTGATACAGGCGTTCACGTTCAGCCCGATCAAGGCTGCTGCGGGCACGGCGCAAAAGGTCATCCACCTGATCATTCTTGTACCAGGAACTGGCCTTCCAGGTGCCGTGGAATTGGCTGTCATACATTTGGCCGATCCAGTTTTCCGGATCGACAAAATAGGTCGAAACCCAATGCACCCACATATCCGGCGTGGTCTGCGCCTGGGTTGTGGCTGCGGTAATGCCGGCCCAGGTATTCGTCACAATGCGCAGATTGATGCCGATCTTGCGCAGATCTGCCTGGAACATCTGTGCCGCCTGAACGGTTTGTTCCAATTCCGTCTGCACATGGATTTCGATTTCACGCCCAATCGGGGCGCCCGCGGCCCGGGCGCGATCGCAATGCTGCTTGGCCTGGTCCAGATTGAAATTATAGCCTTGCAGATCGGAAGGATTACCCCAGAGGTTATTCGGGTTGGGGCCGCCATTACGCACCACCAGCCCCTTCAGGATCACTTCGTTGAAGCCTTGATAATTGAAGGCATGCGCGAAGCAAAGCCGCGCATCACGGTTATCAAACGGGGCCTTCATGTTGTTCATGCGCAGGATGAAAACGCGCATGCTTTCATCGCGTGCCACACGCGTCCGCGCATTGCGCTCCACACGCTCAACCTGGTCTGTCGGCAGGTAGGAATCGGTGGCGTCAATTTCACCGCGCAGCAAGGCCAGCACGCGGGTTGAAGTTTCAAGCACCGGGCGGGCCCTTACCGTATCAATTGGGCGTTCCACATGGGACCAGCCCATGAAGTGCCCAGGAAACCGCGCCAGATCCATGGAAACACGTGCCTGATAGGTGGCGGGATCAATCTTATAGGCACCGGAACCGGCCGTATTGGCGGCCAGCCACGCGGCCCCCCAATCATTATTCACGACATTCGCGCCAAGGACGCGCGGATTGACAATGGCCACCAAGGGAATGGCGGAAAGGAAGGGGGCATAGGGGCGGGAAAGCACAAAGCGAATGCTGCGCGGCCCGGATGCGGTGACATTTTCAGGCTTCAGCACTGGCGAAAACGCGGCGGCGGGCGCGCGGTTCATGCCCAGAAGCCGCCGGAAGGAATACACCACATCCTCCGCGGTCATATCGCTACCATCCTGGAATTTGATGCCAGCACGCAGCGTGAATTCCCAGGTCAGGCCATCGGCGCTGGTGGTATGGCTTTCGGCCAGCCACGGCACGAGGCGCGGCGGATTGCCCTGATAACGATAAAGCCCATCATAGGCATTCAGCAGCACGAATTGGCTGGGGACATCGAAAATCGCATGCGGGTCCAAAGTGGCCGGCAGCGTGTCCCCCCACACCAATGGTCGTTGCTGCGCCTGCACTGTCGGCGCGACGAAAACCGATGCGATGGCGATAGCGGCACCTGACATAAGACGCAGGGCTTTTGCGCGAAGACGCATGGAATTTCTCCCTTCGTGAAGCCTAGAGAAGACTATCAGACGATGCCACGCGGCCAGAGGCAAGGGCTTCATGCGCCTAGGGATAGATTCTGTTGCGCTTCTTGCCCTTTTGCGTGGCAGAACTTGCCTTGGGCCGAAGCAATCATGTCAGAAGAGCCGATTTTTCGGCATCTCCAGCCCCAGATGCCCACGGAGTGTCGTGGCCGTATACTGCTTGCGGAATAACCCACGGCGCTGCAATTCCGGCACTACCTCATCAACAAAGCCGTCAAAGGCGCCCGGGAACCAGGCGGGCAGAATATTGAAGCCATCCGCCGCGCCACCTTCGAACCAGGCTTGCAGCGTATCGGCAATATCATCCTTGGTGCCCGCAATCACCCAATGGCCGCGTGCGGCCCCGGTCAAATTATGCAAATCGCGCCAGGTCATGCCTTCACGCCGGGCCTTGGAAAGCATGGCCCGCGCAAACCCAT
>JBDKIR010000219.1:0-2632 GCA_039797035.1 Pseudomonadota bacterium
CAACCGTATCATCATTCGGGCAAAGCAGATGAAGCCGCAAAACGAGCTCCTCTCCGGCATCGGCACCACCATTTTCACGGTCATGTCCGCATTGGCCACCAAGCATGGCGCGGTCAATCTCGGCCAGGGTTTTCCCGATTATGACGGCCCCTCGGATGTCGTCCATGCCGCCGCTGCCGCCCTGCTGGATGGTCGCAACCAATACCCGCCCATGAGTGGCGTGCCAGAACTGCGCAACGCGGTGGCACATCACAATAAGCGTTTCTATGGCCTTGAGGTGGACCCCAATAGCGAAGTGGTAGTGACGTCGGGCGCCACGGAAGCCATCACTGCCTGTTTGATGGCCGTACTCAACCCGGGCGATGAATGTGTCCTGATTGAGCCGCTTTACGATACCTATCTGCCTGTGGTGCGGCTTCTTGGCGCCATCCCCAAACTGGTGCGCCTCAACCCGCCCGAATGGGCATTGCCACGCGCCGAACTCGCCGCGGCCTTCGGGCCGAAAACCAAAGCGATTCTGCTTAACACGCCGATGAACCCGACGGGTAAGGTGTTTACGCGGGAAGAATTGGCCTTCATCGCGGATTTGATCACGCAGCATGATTGTTATGCCATTTGCGATGAGGTTTATGAGCATCTGACCTTTGATGGCATGCAGCATATCCCCCTGATGACCCTGCCCGGCATGCGGGAGCGCTGCATGCGGGTGGGGAGCGCCGGCAAGACTTTTTCCCTGACCGGCTGGAAGATTGGCTACATCACCGCTGACCGTAGCCTTGCGTCCAATGTCGCGAAGGCACACCAGAACCTGACCTTCACAACCGCCCCCAATCTGCAACGCGGTGTCGCGGTGGGGCTGATGAAGGATGATGCCTATTTCGCCGGGCTTTCAACCGCGCTTCAGGCAAAACGCGACAAGCTTGCCGCAGGCCTGGCGCGGCTTGGCTTTGATGTGCTGCCCGCGAAGGGATCCTATTTCATTACCACGGATTTCCGCCCGCTCGGCTTCAATGGTGATGACGTCGAATTCTGCCGTATTCTCACCGAAGAAGCGAAAGTCACCGCCATTCCAGTGACGGCCTTCTACGCCAGTGAAGATGCCCCTTCGCATTACGCGCGGTTTGCATTCTGCAAGGGCGATGCCGTGATTGATGAAGCGCTCGCGCGCATGGAAGCCTGGCTCGCCAAACGCCGCAGTTAGGCGCGGTGGTCTAAATCCTGTCACCTTCCTGCACCGTAGCCGCGCGGCGCGGGCGCACGACGGTGACAGAGCATTGCGCCTTTTCGGCCACTTCCGCCGAAACCGATCCGAGCCAACGGCGGCGGGCAGAGGGTGAGCGCGCCGCCAGCAGGATATGATCAACATGATTATGGGCGGCATATTCCAAAATGCTGCCCGCCACACTTACCGCCTCCAGCACGTGATAGGTGACGGTGTCTTCCGGCAAGCCAAGCGGCGCTGCCCAGAGCTTCAGCGCGGCAATGGCTTCCGCGTGACGGTTATGCCCTGCCTGATCGGTATCCTCATCAATACTGATCAAGCGCGTTTTCTGGACATGAAGGCAGGCCAGACGCGCACCGGGCAGGCTTGGCAAAATACGCTGCACAGCTTGTAGCAGATTGGCGGAGAGGCCCGCTTCCGCTTCCTGCAAATCGACCGCCACCAGGATGATGGGCGCTTGGCTTTGCTGGCGCCTGGCCGCCGAAGGTAACCTAAAATCTGGGCGCGCTTCCGGGTTGAAACGCCGCCGCAGCACCGTTGCCCATCCATCGCGCTGCCTTTTGCTGGCGCGGCTGGTCAGCGCCACTTGGTCTTGATGGGTCAAATCGAACGCAAGCTGTGCGGCGGATTGATAACGTCGCGCTGGCTCGACCTCCAGGCAGCGCAGGATGATTTCCTGAAGCCATTCCGGGCAATCCGGACGTAGCACGATGGGGGGCGTGGCATCGCGCCAAAGCCGCCGCTTCAACCCCTTCAAGCTTTGCGGGTCGCCGAAGGGCCTGGTGCCTGTCACAAAAAAATACATCAGCACACCAAGCGCGAATAGATCGCTACGCGGATCGCCACGCACACCCATGACCTGTTCCGGCGCCATATAGGGCGCGGTTCCATAGGGCAGGCGAAACTCTTCCTGCATCAGATCAGGAAGCTTCTGGTGATGGGCCAGGCCAAAATCCGCCAGGACCACATCACCATTTGGGCGTCGGAGGATATTGGAAGGCTTGATATCCAGATGCACCACATCCTGCTGGTGCAAATCATCAAGCGCGATGGCGCTGCGCAGGGCAATCGCCACCACTTCCTCAATGGGTAGCGGTAGGTTTTCCAGGAGGGGTAGCAGTGAACTGCCCTCGATACGTTCCATGACGATATAGGGCTGCGCTTCAAACCCCCGGCTTGTGATGAAGCGGGGCACATGCCGCCCTTGCAGTCGCGGCAAGATCATCAATTCCATTTCGAAGGATACAATGGCTGCGGGATCTTCACCCGATTGCAGTTTGGGTATCTTCATCAGCATGGGCAGCCTCGGCCAATCCGGGTGCGTCACGCTATAAAGGCTTGCCATCCCACCGCGATGCATCAAGGCGCCCAGGGTGAAGCCATCAATCACCTCACCGGTATCGAGCATCG
>JBDKIR010000220.1:0-8377 GCA_039797035.1 Pseudomonadota bacterium
CGCGCGCCGCGCCGTGCGCCATTGGGGTTTTGAGATTCAATGCGCCGATCCGCGCCATTATTCTTCAGTGCTGACCGCGGTGCGCCTGCCGGAAGGCCATAGCGCCAATGCGCTGCGCGCCACCATCCTGGAACGCTTCAACATGAGCCTGGGCAATGGGCTTGGCCAATTGAATGATCGCGTCTTCCGCATTGGCCATTTGGGCGATTTCGGTGACCTGCAACTCACCGGCACACTAAGCGGCGTTGAAATGGGCCTGCGCGCTGCTGGCATTCCGCATCAATCGGGCGGCGTGCAGGCAGCGATGGATTATCTCAGCGGCAATGCCTGAGACAGGCTGAATAAAACCCAAACAGGTCACAGCCCGCGCATCCAGGGCTGTGACCTTTTTTATTTTCCGATGAAATGATTGGGCGGCGCCGGAATGCCCAGGCTGTCGCGCAGCGTCGTGCCGGGATAGGCCGTGCGGAACAGGCCCCGGCGCTGCAATTCCGGCACCACCAGACGCACAAAATCATCCAAGGGTTTCGTGTAGAAGGGAAAGAGCAAGGTAAAGCCGTCACAGGCGCCGGCTTCAAGCCATTCCTGCATCTTATCGGCGATGGATTGCGCGGTGCCCACCACCAATTGATGCCCGAGCGACGTGCCCAAATACCGCGCCACTTGCCGGATGCTCAGATTTTCCGCCTTGGCCTTGGCCATCAAATGTTCCTGGCGTGCCTTGGCCGCATTGGAAGGCGGCAAATCCGGCAAGGGTCCATCAATGGGATAGGCGAAGATATCCAAATCGCCGCAAAGCCGCGCGAGCAGGCGCATGGCGGTGGCGTCATCCATCATGGCCTGCAATTCGCCCGCCAATTGATCCGCCTCATTCTGGGTTTCACCAATAATGCTCATGAAACCCGGCATGATTTTCACATGATCCGGATTGCGCCCATGCGCGGCGGCGCGTGATTTCAAATCATCATAAAACGCCTTGCCTTCGGACAGCACCGATTGCGCGGTGAAGATCATATCCGCCACGCGTGAGGCAAGCTTGCGCCCATCCGCCGATGATCCGGCCTGGGCGATAACCGGCCGGCCTTGCGGGGAACGCGGCAGATTAAGCGGGCCGCGCACCTTAAAGAAACGCCCGTGATGGTTCAGGATATGGCCCTGGCTGGGATCCAGATATTGCCCCGTGGCCTTGTTGCGGATGAAGGCGCCGTCTTCAAAACTATCCCAAAGCCCGGCGCAGACATCGAAAAATTCCTCGGCCCTTTCATAGCGATGCGCATGATCTGGGTGGCGATCAAAGCCGAAATTGCCGGCCTCATCCTCGATTTGGGACGTCACCAGATTCCAGCCCGCGCGCCCGCCACTGATATGGTCCACGGAACCGAAACGCCGCGCGATGGTATAGGGGTCGTTGTAAGTCGTCGTGGCTGTCGCCACCAAGCCGATACGTCGCGTCATGGGCGCCAAGGCCGCGATCAGCGTGGCCGGTTCGGGAAATACCTGCCGGCCGGATCCGGGGCGCCAGGGGCTTGGTCCATCCAACCCCGCGCTGCCATTCACCGCCGCCGTATCCTGGAAGAAAAGGCAATCCAGCAAGCCACGTTCGGCGGTTTGCGCCATGGCCAGATAATGCGCGAAGGACATATCAGTCTCGGCGACGGCAGCCGGGTGGCGCCACCCGGCCGAATGGCTTCCGGGGGTGAAGAAGAACGCCCCAAGGTGTAATTGCCGGCTTGTCATGCTGCGGAACGCAGGCTGGTGGCCATGATGATCGCCTCTCCCCCATCTATTCTGGGCAAAGCAGCATGGCATTGAACGGGCCGGGGGCAAACCACGCCACCGCGCATCATACCAGCAGGGCCGGCCACCCCCCTGCCCGCGCGGGTAAAGCCTAAGGCACCGCCCCGGCCTGATTATCCCAACGGGCACAAAACGCCGCCACATCTTCATGCTGAAAATCGGCAAGCCGCGCCATGATCACCTCAAAGGGCCAATCCCACCAGGCAATGGCTTGCATCCTGGCGGCGATATCGCGCGGGAATCGTTCGCGGATCATGCGGGCGGGCACACCCCCCACAATGGTGTAGGGCGCCACATCACGCACCACCACCGCGCCAGCGGCCAGCACGGCGCCATCGCCGACGGTCACACCGGCCAGCACGGTCACGCCATGGCCAATCCAGACATCATGGCCAATCTTCACCCGCGCCGCGCGGCGCGCGGCGAAAAACGCGGCATCGCGCTGCTGCGTCGCATCATAATATTCCGGTACATAGCTGAAACGATGCTGCGCGGGGCGGTCCATCGGGTGGTTGGGCGGGCCGATACGCACACACGCGGCAATGGCGCAGAATTTGCCGATCTCGGCATCCGAGACATGGCAATCATGACCGAGATAGGAAGCATCGCCCAGGCTTGAATAAGCGACCGAGCTGCGTTCCAGAATTTCGCAGCGCGCCCCGATCTCAGCCTCACGGAGTTTGACGCTCGGATGGATGAAGGTTTCCGCGATCTTCGGCTTGGGCGATGTCATGCTGCTCTCCCGCAACGGCATCGGCAGAACGCGCCAAAACGCGGCATGGGTCAATCTGGCGCCAAGGCCACGCCCTTCGGGACGGCGCGCTTGTCTTGATCTTCGTCAATGCAGCGCCATGCCCTTCCGCCATCATGGGTGCCTCGTCCGGCAGTCTCGGCCGGCGCAACAGATTTGCCGCGCGCTGCCTGGCGCATCGCGTGGCCTTGGGGGTCACATGGCGGAAATTGATCATCTCGTAATTGGTGCCGCATCGCTGGAAGCCGGCGCTGCCTTCCTTGAACGCCATTTGGGCTGCCGGCCAGTGGCGGGCGGCGCCCATCCCGGGGTCGGCACGCATAACATGCTGCTGGGGTTGGGGCCCGACCAATATATCGAAATCATCGCGCCGGACCCTGCCCAGGCGCCCCCCGCGCATCCCCGGCCCTTTGATCTGGATGACGCCGCGGTCAAGCTGGCACTGGAAGCGGAACCGCATCTGATCGCCTATGTCGCCGCCACCCCGGCGCTGGAGGCCGTGGTCAGCCGGCTTGGCGCCTCCCACGCTGGGGAAATACGCGCCATGCGGCGGGGCGATTTGGCTTGGCGCATGGCCTTTCCCCCGCAGCGGCAGGATATGGGCAATCTGATCCCGCCGCTGATCCAATGGGATGGCCCCAAAGCGGCCAGTCGCATCGCGGATTCAGGCTGGCGCCTGGCCGGGCTGGAAGCCGAGCATCCGGATATGGACGCGCTGCGGACAGCGCTTGGCGCGCGCGGCTTGCTTGATGCCATCCGGCTGCGCCAGAGCCCCAAGGCACGGCTAGTCGCCCAATTACGCCATCAGGATGGCCGGGAAGCGACCCTGACAAGCATGTGATTTTCGGTAAAAGAAAAGGAATTTAATTTACCCTATCCTTCGGTGGTATTTCACGACATATTTCCCGCATGGGCTGTAATTCGCGTGAGGGCATAGGGTTCAACCGTGACAGAATATCGGTTTTTCCATTGATGTTGCTCGGTAAGTTCATCACCGGGCCGCATCGCCCCCTGGCCAAAGCCCCCGGAATCGCGCCCCCATGACAGCGCGGATTCTGGTGGTGGATGACAGCCTAGCCAATCGCCGCTTGTTGGAAGCCCGGCTGCAGGATGAGTATTTTGAGGTCACCGGGGCGGGCTCTGGCCCCGAAGCCCTGGCCCTGGCAGCCCGTTGGGCCCCCGATATCATCCTGCTGGACGTGCTGATGCCCGGCATGGATGGGTTTGAGGTCTGCCAACGCCTGAAGGCCCAGCCGAATACCGCGCATATCCCGGTGGTGATGATCACCTCCCTGAATGAACATCATGAAAGGGTGCGCGGGCTGAGTGTCGGGGCGGATGATTTCCTGCTGAAGCCGGTGGATCAGGCGACCCTTTTCGCCCGTTTGCGGGCGCTGCTGCGGGTCAAGCAGGTCTTGGATGCCTGGCGCCTACGGGCCGAAACCGTGCGCGATCTGGGCTTTGAACCGCCAAGCGCCCCGCCTGAGGATTTCCTCGGCGCCCAGGTGCTGCTGCTGGCGGGCAATGGCGAAATACCGGCCCTGTCACAGGCCCTGACGCTGGATGGCATGCAGGCCACGCAGGTTGCCCATGAAACCGAATTATGGGGGGCCCTGCGCGACAAGGCCGCGCGCTACGATATGGTTCTGGCCTCCCTCCCCATGCCGGAGAGCGATCCCCTGCGTTTGGCCTCGCGCCTGCGGGCCGAGGCAGAAACACGCGACCTGCCCCTGATGCTGATCGCAGACCCCGATCAGCGCGACCTTGTCCTCAGGGCTTTTGAATTGGGCGCGAGCGATCACGTGCTACGCCCGATCAATGAGGAAGAATTGCGCGCCCGCGTGCGCAATCAGGTCCGGCGCCGGCGCTATCAGATGCGGCTGCGCGCGGAATTCGACCGATCCCTGGAATTGGCCGTCACCGATGGGCTGACCGGGTTGCGCAATCGGCGCTATGTCTTTCGGCACCTCGATCAATTGCTGCGGGCGGGCACCATTTGTGGCGTGCTGATGATCGATGTCGATCGCTTCAAGCCGCTCAATGATTATTACGGCCATGCGGCCGGCGATGCCGCCTTGCGGGAAGTGGCCGCGCGGTTGCGCGAACATGTGCGCGCTTCCGATATCGTCGCACGCTATGGCGGTGAGGAATTTCTGGTGGTGATGGCCGGCGCCGGTGCGGAAGAAACCGGCGTGATCGCTGAACGCCTACGTATTGCCGTAGCGGAAAGCGCGATTGACCTCGGTTACCTGAAACTGCCCGTGACCATCAGCATCGGGAGCGCGCTCTCCGCCCCCAACACGGATCCTGAAGCATTACTGGCGGCAGCCGATAGCGCCATGTACCGCGCCAAGGCGCTGGGGCGAAACCGCGTTGAAGCGGCCATTGCCGAGGATTGGCGCCCAGGCTGAAAAAGCCGGGGACCCAACCCATCCCCGCCTTGCCCTGCGCCGCTTTAAGGCTGCGGCGCAAGCATGGGCGGTTTGATCACTCTATCTGACGTGGACCGTCAGCTTATTTGATCTTGGCTTCGCGGAAGACAACATGCTTCCGCGCCACGGGATCATACTTCTTCTTTTCCATCTTGCCGGTCATGTTCCGCGTGTTCTTCTTCGTCACGTAGAAATAACCAGTTTCCGCACTGCTCACGAGGCGGATCAGGATCGTGTTCGACTTGGCCATGGCTCACAACTCCGGCCCGCAGGCCGCCGGGCCTCGGGATCAAGGCGGCGGAAACTAGCCATGGCAGCGCTGGCGTCAAGGGGGCAGCGCTTTCTTATGAGGTTTCTTCCAAGAAAGACCGGCCGTACATGGCGCCGCGCCGGTCTTTTTGACCTTGCCAGCCCCAAGGCTGACCGTCCCCACCAAGGGGCTGCTCTGGGCTCCGCGCCCCGACCAGGCGGTACGAATCAGGTTCTAGCGCATCAAGGCCGCGTCATAGGCCTTGGGGTCCAGCACCAAAGCCTGGGCGAAATCACTATCCCGGTCGATCCCCTCCAGCCCCGGGCAGGTTTCGCGCAGGGCCGCGGCATCCAGCGCCGTCACGGGCGGGCGCAGCGCGCGTAGCCGGGCCAGCACAGGCCCCATGGGCTGCTGACCGGCACGCAGCGCCGCCAGGGCTTCAGCCCCCGCCTAAGCCCCGCCTGCAGTGCAGAGCGCCGGCAAAAGCCCTGCCCCCTGCAAGGGCCACCCCCCCGGCAGGATGATCCGCGCCCAGCTGATCTGAATTTCGCCGCCATTCGGCAAAGGCATCAGAATTTGCACCAGCCCCTTGCCCAGGGTGCCGGTGCCCAGCACCGCCGCCCGACCGCGATCCGCGAGGCTGGCCGCCAGAATTTCTGCCGCCGAGGCGGTGCGCCCATCCACCATCACCACGATGGGGCGGCCTTCAATCAGATCAGCCTCGCTCGCCGCGTAGCGCCGATTGGCATCGGCATGGCGGCCGGAACTGCTGACGATTTCGCCGTCATTCAGGAAAATATCGGCAATCGCCGTGGCCTGGGTCAGGATACCGCCGCGATTGCCGCGCAAATCCAGCACCAGACCTCGGGGCGGATTGGCCTGGCCAAAGGCCGCTTCCACCGCCGCCGTCACCTGCGCCGAAGTCAGGGCCGTAAAGCCCGAAATCTTCATATGCAGGACGCCGTCGCGCAGTTCGGACCGCACGGTTTCAACCTGGGTGGCGATCCGGCGCAACACCACGCTGCGCCGCCGCCCGCCACGCTGCACCACAAGGGTCACTTCGGTCTGGGCAGCACCTTCCAGCAAAAGCCCAGCACCAGGGAGATCATTGGCGAAAACCAATTCATCATCGACTGAAATCAGCCGATCCCCCACACGAATACCGGCCTGCGCAGCCGGGCCATCAGGGGAGATCGCGGCCACCACCACCTGCTGCCCGCGCGCTACCGCCAAGCGCACCCCAACCCCGCCCTGCCCCAAGCGGCGATCCCGGGCAATTTGCGCCTCCTCCGGCGTCACATACCGGCTGAAAGGGTCCAGATGGGTGAATATGCCGTTGAAGCTGGCGCGCAGCATCGCCTCGCGCCCAGCTTCCCGAATGGCCGGCACGGCGGTCCAGGATGCTTCCTGAAATTGCACCAAAAGCTCTGCTGCCGCGGCGGCGGCAGCTTCGATATTCGGGCGAAGCGAATCGCCTGGCATGCTGCGCGCCAATATCGCCCGCCGCCCGCGCATCAGCCGTGCCTCACGCCCCAATCGTTCCGCCCGCAATCCGGGATCCATGCCGGCCAAACCCGCAAGGCCCCAAATGATCAAATCGGATGGCAAGGCGCGTTCCAGATGCCGGTCCAGAATCGCCGCAAAGCCGGCGGACAGGACTTCCCGCATTTCCTCACGCGGGAAGTTGGGTAGAGCCTCCGCATTGGCTGCACGCGGCGCTTCCTGTGCGACCGAAGAAGCCGCGCCGAGCAGCGGCAATAGCAGCAGGATGAGCAAAGCAAGGCACAGGGGCGCACGGCAGCGCTGCCCCCAAGCGGTAATGTGATGGAATAGGCTGAGGAAGTGGGCGCTCAGCGCCGGCCGCGGCGGGGCGCTGACTTCGTGCCGCTGCCACGGCGCGGAATGCCCTGCATGATGTGAAATACCATGCCACCGGTGCGCGCGGTCGCTTCCCGAAGCCGCACTTCCACCGCCTGCCCCAAGGTAAAGGTCAGGCCAGTCCTGCGACCCATGAGGCGTTGCGTGGCTTCGTCCTGATCCCATCGATCATCCGGCAATGAGCCAAGCGGGACGATTCCGCTCGCGCCATTCTCCTCCAAAGTGACAAACAGTCCGAAGCGTGTCACCCCAGAAATACGTGCAGCGAAGATATTTCCCACGCGTTCTGACATATATGCCGCAAGATAGCGGTCAACCGCATCACGTTCCGCCGCAGCAGCGCGGCGTTCGGTCGCGGTGATGTGTTCGCCGGTTTCCAAAAACCGCGCCGCTTCCACTTCCGCCAAGCCATCACTGCCAAGCTTCAAGCCACGGATCAGGGCGCGATGCACGAGCAAATCCGCATAGCGCCGAATGGGTGACGTGAAATGCGCATAGCGCGCCAAAGCGAGGCCAAAATGCCCGATATTGTCTGGCGCATAAGCCGCCTGGGATTGGCTGCGCAGCACGGTTTCATGCACCAGGCGTTCTTCCGGCTTTTCCTTCACCTCAGCGAGCAAGGCGGCAAAGTCGCGCGGATGCAGCCGATCACCGGGCGGGAGTGACAATTCCAGGCTGCGCAAAAATTGCCGTAGCCCTTCCAGTTTCAAATCCGAAGGCCGGTCATGCACGCGATACATGCAGGGCTGGATCAGGCGTTCCAATTCCTCCGCCGCGCAGACATTGGCGGCGACCATGAATTCCTCGATCAGCCGATGGGAATCGAGCCGCGCGCGGGGAACCACTGCCGTCACACGCCCCTTGTCATCCAGCAGGACGCGGCGTTCCGGCAGATCAAGGTCAAGCGTGCCGCGCGCTTCACGCGCTGCCAGCAAGGCACGGAAGGCGCCGTAGAGGCTTGCCATATGCCCAGGCGCCAAGCCTTCCGGTTCGCTGCCGGCCTCAAAACTCGCCTGCGCCTGTTCGTAAGTCAGCCGCGCGGCAGAGCGCATGATGCCGCGCCCGAAGCGATGGCCGGTCTTTCGCCCCGCGCCATCAAAACGCATTTCAACAAAAAGGCAGCCGCGATCTTCACGCGGGCGCAGGCTGCACCAGCCATTGGAAAGCGCCTCGGGCAACATCGGCACGACGCGATCAGGGAAATAGACCGAATTGCCGCGCGCCCAGGCTTCGCGGTCCAGATGGCTATCCGGGCCGACATAATGCGCG
>JBDKIR010000221.1:0-2961 GCA_039797035.1 Pseudomonadota bacterium
ATGCCATGGATCGTGACTTCGCATTTCAGCGCAACGATATGCACATGGGCATGGGACGGGTTCACCACCCCGGCAATGCCCTGGAAGCCAGGCGCGAACATATCAAGGTCACGCACCGACCCATTGGTGACCACGCCAAGCGCGCCCAAGCCCTTATGGATCGCGCTATTCACTTCGCCCCAAAAGGCGCCCACGCCCGGGGTATCGTCCAGATCCTGCAAGCAGACCACAGTCGGCAGGCTGGCATCGGCCACATATTCATACCAGCCAACCCGCATGGCCTTATCGGCTTCCTTGCTGCGGCCAGACGGGAAAGCCGCCCGCTGAGTCCCGGTCCGCGCCAGGCCACAAATCGGCGGCAGTTTGCGATCTACCGCCACCATGGGGCGCACGGTGAAGCCGTAATTGCGCCGATGCGGCGCCACCACTTCCAAGGCGTTGCAAATGGTCGGCGTATCCCAAGCGCGCAGCGCTTCCAGATCAGCGGCGGTAAAGGGGTATTTGCTCATCTATCGGTCTCCTCCAAGGCGCCAGCATCGGGCGGGTCTCGCTTGCGGTCAAACCCCCTGCCCGCTGGCTGACGCCAACCGGCCGCGCCCCCCGAAGCAGAGGCCCGCCATGCCTTAATCCGCCTGCACATTCCCCTGGCGAACAACATCCAACCAGCGCTTGCGTTCGCGTGTGACCAGGGCCGCGTAATCGGCGGGCGGGCCGCCGCGCGGGGTGGTGCCGCGCCCGGCCAATTGCTGGCGCACCGCAGGGTCATTCAGCGCGGCCTGTGCCACTTCCGCCATGCGCGCCACCACCGCGTCTGATGCCGATTTATGCGCGTGCAGGCCAAACCAGGCCTCCGCCTCAAACCCCACCAGATTGAACTCGGCGCCCAATTCAGAGACTGCCGGCACATTGGGCAGATCAGGCAGGCGTTCGCGTGATGTGACGGCCAGCGCCACCACATTGCCATTCTGGATTTGCGGCAGCGCGGTGGGCAGATTGTCGATCAGGCTATCGACCTCGCCCCCGATCACCGCCGTCATGGCCGGGCCAGCACCGCGATAGGGCACATGCTGCACGCGCACGCCGGCCAACTGGTTGATCAGCTCCCCGGTCAGATGGGTGGAGGTGCCATTGCCGGCGGAGGCGAAATTGCGTTCCCCAGGCTTGGCTTTCGCATCGCGCAAAAAGGCGCGCAGATCGCCCCCCGGGACTCGGCGCGGATTGGCGACCCAGACATTGGGCACCGTCACCACCAGCGTCACGGCGCGGAAATCCGCTTCGGGATCATAGGGCAGGTTGCGATAAAGGGCAGGGCCAATCGCGTGGGAGGCAATCTGGCTCAAGAACAGCGCGTGATCATCCGCTTCGCGGGCAAAGCGCCCTGCAGCAAGGGTGCTGCCCGCACCGGGCTGGTTTTCCACAACAACATTGCGCCCGAACCTGTCGCGCATCGCGGCCGCGACCAGCCGCGCAACGACATCCGTGGTGCCGCCCGGCGGAAAGGGGCAGACCAGCCGCAGATCCTTATTCGGCCAAGCGGTTTGCGCCTGTAATGCTGGGGCCGCAAGCAGCCCGGCAGCGGCGGCGATCGAAGTGCGGCGTGAGAACATTGTCATGAGGTTGAGCCTCCTTCCCGGTTCGGCCAACGCTTTGCCTGAATTGGCGCCCCTGGCAAGATGGGGTGATGGAGCAAACTGCATGACGCAAAAACCCGATTCCCTGCCTGCCCATGATGTCGCCGGCCGCTTCGCTGCGCCGATTGACCAAAGCGCGCATGAGCCCGCCCATTGGGAAAAGGAAGCCGACGCCATCCGCCTGCTGCTGGCGGATAAGAAGCGCCAGATCTTCACCACCGATGAAAGCCGGCGCGTGCAGGAAGCGCTTGATAGCGAAACCTATTGGGCCCTGCCCTATTATGAGCGCTGGATCCACGGCTTTTCCTCTCTGCTCAAGGAAAAGGGCGTGGTGAGTGAAGCCGATCTATGCGCGGAAGAAGCGCGCCTGCGCGCCGCCGGAGAGGATAAGGTGGAAGGGCCGGCCGCTGGGCATGGGCACCATCATGATCACGAACATCATCATCACGACCATGACCATGACCATGACCATGATGATCACCCTTATCAGGAAGATGATGATGCCGGCATTGCCGTACTCTCGCCCCTGCAATTGCGCGGGCGAGCGGTTCGCAATCTGCTGATCGCGCGCGGCATTCTGACGGCGGCTGAAATCCGCGCCCAGATTGAGGCGATGGATAGCCGTGGTGAGCATCTCGGCGCCAAGGTTGTCGTGCGCGCCTGGACCGATCCCGCCTATGCCACGCGGCTTGCCGCCGATGCCGGCGCGGCGGTGGAGGAATTGGGCCTGTCGCGTGGGGAGACAGTGCTGACTGCGCTCTTCAATACGCCCGATGTCCATAACCTTGTCGTCTGCACGCTGTGTTCCTGTTATCCGCGCAGCGTCTTGGGCCGCCCGCCCGCCTGGTACAAAAGCCGCGCCTATCGCGCGCGCGCAGTGCGCGACCCGCGCGGGGTGCTGGCCGAATTCGGCACCCATCTACCGGACGGCACCAGTATTCGCGTGCATGATAGCAATGCGGAGCTGCGCTATCTGGTCGTGCCCCGCCGCCCCGCCGGGACTGAGGGTTGGGATGCGGCGCGCCTCGAAAAGCTGGTAACGCGGGATTCCATGATTGGCGTGACGGAAGCGCAGAAACCTTGAGAGCTAAAGGCCAAGCCTTTCCCGATAACGCGCACGCCAATCCGCGCCACTGATCCAGCGGCGGAGCGATACCCCATCCGCCGCTTCACCGCGTAACGCGGCAATGGCTTGCCAGATCAGCGCCAGATTGCAGGAAATCACCGGCGCGCCACCCACTTCCGGCTGCGCCAGAATGGCACCGAGCGAGGGCATGCCGGTGCCGAGCAGAATAATCGCCTCTGCCCCCGCGCCCCGCATGGCGGCCAG
>JBDKIR010000222.1:0-3209 GCA_039797035.1 Pseudomonadota bacterium
CCGAGGGGGTTTGATGAAGAATGTGCTGCTTGGCCGCTCCCGGCTCGCTTTAAGCGGGCGTCTCAGCGGCATGGCCGCCAATGGCTGCGTCAGCGGTCCGGCCTGATGGATAACCGTCTTACTTTCGATGCCAGCCTGCAGCCCGGCCTCCTGGGGCAGGGGGCCTTGGCCTTATTGGGTCTGGGCCGAACACCGGTGCTGCGCGTCTCACACCTATCCGATGTGTTTGATAACAGCCCGCGTTTGGAACCCTCTTCTGCGGCTGCCTTGCTGCAGGCCTGTGCTGCCGCGACCTGGCAGGTGGCGGAGACGGAGCAGGAATTGCGCCTTGAAGGGGCGCCAGGACTGGTTTTCTCCATCCAGGGAAATGGCGCAGGCATTTGGACCTTGGGGATCCAACCGAGTTCGAGCTTACCGGGTGGTGGTGGCTCTGATGCCGTAACAGGCTTGGCCGATTTCGGGATGTTCACAGCGCGGGTGGCAACCGCGCTGTCGCGCCCCACGCCGCGCCATATCAGCCTCGCGGTTCATTTGCTTAATCTTGATGGCCTTCGCTTGGTAACCGGTGATTTGGGCCATGCCGCGAGCGGTGAATTGCTCTCTGCAGCGGCCAGGCGACTATCGGCAGCGGTGCGGGGTACAGATTTGGTGGCCCGCTTGGCGGGCGATGAGTTCGCGGTCCTGCAATTGGGGGTTACTTCGCCCCACCAGGCGGAGGCCTTGGCCAAGCGCCTCATCAGCTTGCTGGGTCACCCATATCACCTGGGGGGTGAAAACGTGACGGTGACGCCGCGGCTTGGCTTCGTGGTCGCGCCAGATGATGGCACGGTGGCTGAACTGCTCCTGCGTCGCGCCGGCCTTGCGCGCTCAAGCCTGGACGCAATACTTGAACCAGGCGCGCGTTGGTGTCGCTTTCAGCATGAAATGGATCTGATGGCCCGCGCCCAAAGAAGCGCTGAGGCCCAACTGCGCCAAGCCGTCTGCAATGGCGAGTTCCGTCTGCATTACCAACCGCAAGTGGCGTTGCCGGAAGGGCGCCTGACCGGCTTTGAAGCACTTATTCGCTGGCAGAAGCCCGACGGTCCATTGGTGCCGCCAGCCGAGTTTTTGCCCTTGGCGGAAAAGCTCGGACTGATGGAAAAGATTGGCGCATGGGTGATCCAGGAAGCCTGTCGGGTAGCGGCTGGCTGGCCTTCTGGGCTTTCTGTCGCCGTCAATGTCGCGCCCGCACAATTTCAGGAAGGGCGCCTGGAAAGCATTGTCCGCGAGGCCTTGGCCGTCTCAGGCTTGCCCCCCCACCGCCTGGAGCTTGAAGTAACTGAAAGCGTATTACTGCCGGCTTCCGGCAATGCCCTGGCGCAGCTGAACGCCCTTAAAAGCTTGGGTTGCCATATTGCCATGGATGATTTCGGGACGGGCTATTCCTCCCTGACCCAATTGCGTTCCTTTCCCTTTGATCGTCTGAAGATCGATCGTTCCTTTGTCCGTGACCTGCCCGAAAGTGCGCAAAGCCTGGCGATCATGCGCTCGGTCATCGGGCTGGGGCGCAGCCTGGGGATCGCGGTCACGGCGGAAGGCGTTGAAACGCCTGAACAAATGGCCTTGCTCGTCGCGGAAGGCTGCCATAGCGCTCAAGGGTATCTGATTGGCAAGCCAGCGGATGCCAAGGCTCAAGCCGCCCTTATCCATGCGTCTCCCCAGACCGGCCTGGGAATGTCGGGGCAAATGGGCGAAAGCTTTAGCTAGAACCTCGTCACACGGGACACAGGGCAACGCCAGGATAACGGCTTGCTGGGCCTACAGAGGCAGCATCACCGTCGCAGCTGCTTGCGCTGCAATACCTTCGCCTCTGCCGGCAAAGCCGAGCCGCTCCGTGGTGGTCGCTTTGACTGAAACGACATCTGTCGGGATCCCGGCCAATTCGGCGATGCGGGCCCGCATGGCATCGGCATGGGGGGCGATTTTCGGCCTTTCGCATATCAAGGTCACATCGACATGCACCAGGGCTCCGCCTCGTGCCGCGACCCGCTCGGCGGCATGGCGCAGAAACATCGCGCTATCGGCATCCTTCCAATTGGCTTCGGAGGGCGGAAACCAGCGCCCGATATCCCCCTCTGCCAAGGCCCCGTAGATTGCATCGCAAAGCGCGTGCAGGCCAACATCCGCATCTGAGTGCCCATCAAGCCCCATGGGGGATGGAACCAGGACCCCACAAAGATACAGCGGGCGTTCAGGGACGAGGCGATGAACATCAAAGCCGGTTCCCGTGCGGGGAACCATGCGGGCGGCGAAATCGGCTTGCACGCGGGCATAATCCTCTGGCCAGGTGATTTTCACATTCCGCTCGCTGCCTGCGACAATGGCCACTTCCTGTCCCATGGCTTCCAGCAAAGCGGCATCATCGGTGGCGCCGCGGCTCGGCGCGGCATGGGCGTCCCGCAATACTGAATAGCGGAAGGCCTGCGGGGTTTGCGCGCGATATAGACCCTCTCGCGGCACTGTCTCCGTAATAAGGCCGCCCACCACGCGTTTCAGCGTATCTGAAACAGGCTGCGCGGGAATGGCCCCCGCTTTGGTTTCAAGGGCTGATAGCAAGGCAGAGATGGTTCCAGACGGGATGATCGGGCGTGCGGCATCATGCACCAATACATAGAAAGGCGCCTTGGCGGCGATGGCTGCGAGCCCGGCACGGACGCTTTCCTCACGTGTTGCGCCCCCGGCGATGGTGGGCAAACAGGCCAGCCCCTCAAGCATGGCGGAAACCAAGGCTTCTTCGCCCGCCGGGGCAACAGGTTGGATGGCATCCACCAGGCCTTCCGCCAGGAGGGCTTCGGCTGCATGTCGCAAAATGGGCTGCCCCATCAGGGGGAGAAATTGCTTCGGGCGCTCAGCGCCGAAGCGGCTGCCATGACCTGCGGAGAGGAGAAGAGCAATGACCTTCATGAGGTATTGGTAGATCAGATTGTCCGCCGGTGAAATCAGCCGGGAGAGTGCTTGGTGCAGTTTTGCCCTGCTGAAGGGGCGGGGCGTGATATTGAAGCCGCTGCTGCTCTCTCCCCGGGGGTAGCGCATGATGCCATTTGCTCATCCCGGCGGCATGAATCCTGCTTAAGGTCTAGGCAGGATTTGTGAATTGAGGGGATTTCAGGTATTTTGCACAAATTAAATGCAACTGTCGCGAGGATAAACATGACTTTGCCTCTATTGCA
>JBDKIR010000223.1:0-3796 GCA_039797035.1 Pseudomonadota bacterium
GGGCGGCCAGGGTGGCGGCAAGAAGGGCGCGTCTATGCATGGCTGATCCTCTGTTGCGGGCCTTTGACAGGTCTCATGATTACAGTTGCTGAAGATATGCCCTAAGCTCCCCTGATGGGAAACCCGGGAAGTCCAAGACGCCCATGAGCGAGACCGCGCCACAAGGCGGCATATTCAGCATCAGCGGCCGGCAATGGCTGATCCTGCTGATGGTGCAATTGGCCAATCTGCTGTTTGGCATGACCATCACGCTCGCGAATCTGGTGCTGCCTGATATGCGCGGCGCGCTTTCCGCAACGCAGGACGAAATTTCCTGGGTCATCACGCTCAATCTGGTGGCAACCGCGGTCGCGACCCCCGTGACCGGTTGGCTCGCAAGCCGCATCGGCTGGCGGACGCTGATGTTCGGCACCGTATCGGGCTTTACCCTCTGCTCTCTTCTCTGCGGCATGGCGACCAGCCTTGATATGCTGATCCTGGCGCGCATTGGTCAGGGCGCCTTTGGCGCGCCCATCATGCCCATGGGGCAGGCAATATTGCTGGCGTCCTTCCCACGGCATTTGCAGCCGACGGCGATTGTGATCTGGGGTGTGGGGGCAGTGTTTGGCCCCGTGCTGGGCCCCATTCTGGGCGCCATGGCGACCGAAGCCTGGAATTGGCGCGCGGCGTTTTTCATGATTGTGCCGCCCGGCATCGCGACGCTGGCCTGCATTTGGTTTGCTTTGGCGGACCGGAATGAACGCAAGCCTGCTTCTTTTGATTGGACCGGCTTTCTCGCGCTTTCAGTTGCCATCATTTGTATCCAGCTTATTCTTGATCGTGGCCAAAGACTTGATTGGTTCGAAGCGCCGGAAATGATCGCTTGCGCGCTGGTTGGCGCCATCAGCTTCTATATTTTCACCGCGCATTGCCTGACAGCAGCCACACCCTTTCTCAATCCCCGGCTATTTCTGGACCGCAATTTCGCTATCGGCACTGCAATTGCGTTTGTGATGGGGATGCTGGCCTTCACCAGCCTGACGCTATTTCCAACCATGCTGCATGATCTGCGCGGCTATCCGGATAACGCGGTGAGTATCCTGATTGCGGCGCGCGGGATGGGAAATTGGGTGGCATTTTTGGTGGTCGTGCAGCTCACACGTTGGGCGCCACGCTTTACCATTGGGCTTGGCCTATTTTTTCAGGCGCTTTCGGGTTTCTGGATGGCGCAATTCGACATCAATGTAACAGAAAGCCAAATCTTCTGGTCGCATCTGCTGCAGGGCTTTGGCCAATCCATCGCCTTCACACCCATGACAGTGATGGCCTTTTCCACCCTTCCCGCGCATCAGGTAACCGAAGGTTCCGCAATTTTCACCCTGATGCGCAATTTTGGATCCAGCCTGTTCATTTCCATCGCGGTGATGATGCTGATCAGGTCAAGCAGCGCAAATTATGCGCGCCTCGGGGAATTCGTCACACCCTATAATAAGCTGCTGAGCTTGCCGAATTTTCCGGCAAGCTGGGACCTGCAAAGCACTTCAGGCCTGTTACGCTTGGCCGGTGAAATTCAGCGCCAGGCGGCCATGATCGGCTATGTGAATGCCTTTCATCTCATGGCGGCAACAGCGGCACTCAGTGTGCCGCTGGCCTTTTTCATGCGGCGCGCCAATCGCGCGGGTTAGAGCAGATCACGTTCAGATGGAATCATCTGAACGTGTGAAGATGCTCGAAAAACGCCGAACTAGAGCGGGTTGCGTGAAGCCATGTGAACGCAACACGCTCTAGCTTTTCCCGGCATAGGATTTCGCCATGCCATCGGCAGGATCGGCCTGCGGGCCATAGGGCATGATGGGGTAACGCAGCCCCGCTTTGGAAAGCCCGAGCAAGCCTTCCACGGCGCGGGCCAAATCCTCAGGCGGGCAGGCCATCAGCATTTCATCATCGGCAACCCCGCCATAGCGGCGTTCGGCATAGCAAGGGATGGAAAGGCAGACGGTTTTGTCACGCAGCGCGCGGCCCCAGGAATCGGCGCAGGCGCTTTCCCCGGTGATGGAGAAATCATAGCGCTTGTAATTCTTCCATTGCAGCCCGTTGATGAACAGGATCATTTGCGCGGGATTAGCATAAAACAGGCAGATATCCGGCGGATCCAGCCGCGCGGAGCGTAAGGGCGATACCACTAGGCCCTTATAGCGCGCCGGCACACGCGGCATTTGCGCCTGATGCAGCCGGCCCGCTTCGCGGTTTTCAAACCACACGCCTTCGAATTTGCGGCCGGACAGGTAGAGTTCCGAAGGTTCGTTCAACCCGATCACACCGCCGCAATTGCTGAAACCCGGCACGTTTTCTTCCGTGATGCCCAGCGTGAAGCCAGCGATACGGGCATGGGTGACCAATTGGCAGGTGGAGAATTTCTTGCCTTCCGTTGGGCGGCGCAGCCCGGGGATTTTCGCCATTTCCTCGGCATCATCAAACAGCTTCATGCCGATGGGGAAGGTGCGCAGCTTCAGCAATTCGCCAAGCTGGCGGGCCAGTTCCGCGATGGCCTTGGCATCAAGCGGCGGTTTTTCAGCAGTTGGTAGGGCGTCGGTCATGGTGGGGTCCTCCAGCTAGCGCCTGATCCGCGTAGGCTGAAGGCCGAAGCGGTGAATCAGTCGCTCAAATTCAGTCACATCGTGACCCGTCATTACGGGGCACGATGTGCATCATGGCCCCTGTTGCGGCGCGGCGCCATGCCCCTGTCTAGGGGCCAAGGGGAAGGAATAAAGCCGTTCCTCCCCCAGCAGAAAGGCGCGCCCGCCCTGCGGGAAAAGCCGGGCAATGGCGGGATCGGTCACGCAAAGCCCGCCGGTGAAGGCGCCAAAGGCCGGCATCACCACGCGGCGCGGATTGGCGACAAAACAGGGGCGGGAAATCCCACCCGCCCGGGTTTGCGCCGTGGCCTTCGGGTGCAAATGCCCCGCGATTTCCGGCGGCGCCTGGCGCGAGAAAGGGCTTGGGATATGGCGAAAAGTGATCGGCCCCTGGCGCCATTCAACAAAAGCCTCACCGGGCAGATCGCAAGGCGGCGCGGGGTCGTGATTGCCAAGCACCCAGATGGGTTCCAACCCTTCCAGCAGCTTGAGCAGCGCGGTGCGATCAGCCGGCGAAAGACGCGCCGCGCCTTCGGCGTCATGGAAACTATCGCCCAGAAATACCAAGCGCTTTGGGCCATAGCGCCGGATCAGCAGTGCCAGCCGTGCCAGGGTTTCGCGCGTATCATAAGGTGGCAGGAAATAGCCGGCACGCGCGTAGGCGCTGCCCTTTTCCAGATGCAGATCCGCGACACAGAGCAGCTTCTGCGCTGGCCAATGCAAAACGCCAGCGGGGTCGAGCATGACACGCTCTGCCCCCAAATGCAGCGGTGCTGCGTTCATGAGGCGCGCCTTGGTGCGCTGCGGATGAAGCGCGACCGCCGTGCCTCACGCGGTTTGGGCCGTGCCGAGGCACCGCGCGTGATGATGCCATCCGTCACATCGGCGAGCATTTCGCCAAATTCCTCCGCGCCATCGGTCGCTTCGCTGACCAAGGCGGCGGCTTCCGCGAGCAACGCATCCTCCGCACCGCCGGCCACCCATTCGCGACCTTCTTCGATCAGCGCGGGGACTGCCAGTGGTGAAACACGCGACAGCGCCCGATGCGTGATGCGCCCCTGAATGCGCGCGAGAAGGGCAGCGATGCGCGCCACATCAGTCAGGCCCCGCGCGGCTTCTTCGCGCGTCGCGCGGAGCAGTATGTGATCCGGTTCATGCCGGCGCAGCACATCATAAATCAA
>JBDKIR010000224.1:0-5189 GCA_039797035.1 Pseudomonadota bacterium
GAATCGCGGCCCGCGTTGCGGTATCGGCGAAGGCACCGCCACCGGTGGCCAGCACCAAGGGCGGCCCGGCCAGCAGGCGGGAAATCACGCGCCTTTCGCCATCGCGGAAATGTGGTTCGCCATAGCGGGCAAAAATTTCCGTAATGGGCATGCCGGCAGCGTTTTCGATTTCCGTGTCGGCATCACGAAAAGGCAGGCCCAGAAGCGTCGCCAAACGCCGCCCAAGCGCGGATTTGCCCGCCCCTGGCAAGCCCACAAGCACAATGGCACGGCGCCGGTTTCCCTCATCAGGGACCGGGTTGGGTAGGGGAATGGCATCTGGTGCCAGAACAGAGTTGCGCATCACGATGCGCAGGGTTAGCACGAATTGCACACATCGCGAGGGAGCCCTGAAGCCGGCATGTTCCGTAATCCGATTTTGCTGGTTTTGGTGGCCATTTTGGGCCTTGTCGCGGTGGGCCTGGTGCTGGTTGGCGCCTTCCCGCCAACGGTGAGCCCCCAGGCGGTGGAACGCACCATCCCGAATGACCGGTTTCGGGGGCGCTAGGGCCAGGCTTGCCGGGCCGTGTCACGCCATATTGAAGCCTTTCTGGAAATGCTGGCCGCGGAACGGGGCGCGGCGCGCAATACGCTGCTGGCCTACCGTGCGGATCTTGAAGATTTCGCCGCTTTTGCCGCAGCACGGGGCGATGGCCTGATCGCGGCTGATACTGCGCTTTTGCGGGGCTGGCTGTCGGGCCTGGCGGCACAGGGCTTGGCCGCGCGCACCCAGGCGCGGCGCCTTTCGGCGGTGAAGCAATTCCATCAATTCCTCTTGCGTGAGGGGCTGCGCGCCGATGACCCGACCGAGCTGCTGGAAGCCCCGCGCCTGCCGCAAAGCCTGCCCAAAGCCCTCCAGGAGGATGAAGTCGCGGCCCTGATCGCGGCGGCGGCGGCATTGCCGGGCAAGCGCGGCCCCGTGGCGGCGGCGGCGGTGGAAATGCTGTATTGTTCGGGGCTGCGGGTCAGTGAATTGGTCAGCCTGCCAGCCCTGGCGTTGCGTGCCGAGACGCCCCTGATCGCGGTGCGCGGCAAGGGCGGGCGGGAAAGGCTGGTGCCGATTTCCGATCGGGCGCGACGGCTGGCGCTGGAAGCCCGGGCCGAGCGTGCGGGCGCCGCCGGCAAGGAAAGCCGCTTTCTTTTTCCCTCACGCGGGGCGGCGGGGCATTTGACGCGCCAGGCCTTGGGGCTCTTGCTCAAGGATGTGGCGCTGGCGGCTGGGCTGGACCCGGCCCGGGTCAGCCCGCATGTGCTGCGCCATTCCTTTGCCTCGCATTTGCTGCAACGCGGGGCGGATTTGCGCAGCCTGCAAATGCTGCTGGGCCATGCCGATATCGGCACCACACAAATCTACACCAAGGTGCTGGAGGAGCGGCTCCGGGCCCTGGTGGCCGAACACCATCCCTTGGCGGCGCCAGCAAGGTAAAACAGCCGCCGAAACAAGGCGCTAGGGGAATGGGCCGCCTGGGGTGGCGGGTGAAGCCTGCCGGGGGGTCGCGCCCGGCGCCGTTTTCGGCTAACCCGCCTTTCATGCGTCACTTCCTGGATTTCGAAAAACCGATCGCCGAGTTGGAAGGCAAGATCGAGGAGCTGCGTCGGACCACCGATGCGGGCGGTATCGATGTGGCTGAAGAGGTCGGTCGCCTCGGCGAAAAAGCGCAAGCGCTGCTCAAGACCACCTATGCGAAATTATCGCCCTGGCAGAAGGCGCAGGTCGCGCGCCATCCGGAACGGCCGCATGCATCGGATTATATCGCGGCGCTGATCCAGGATTTCACGCCTTTGGCGGGCGATCGCGCCTTTGCGGATGATGCGGCGGTGATTGGCGGCATGGGGCGCTTCCGGGGTCGCGCCGTGATGGTGCTGGGCACCGAACGCGGCCATGATACGGAAAGCCGCGTGAAGCATAATTTCGGCATGGCGCGGCCCGAGGGTTATCGCAAGGCGCGCCGCCTGATGGAATTGGCTGGGCGCTTTGGGCTGCCGATTCTCTCCTTTGTTGATACATCCGGCGCGTTCCCCGGCATTGAAGCCGAAGCGCGTGGCCAGGCGGAAGCGATTGCGCGGTCCATCGAAGCCGGGCTTGATTCGCCCGTGCCCTTCATTGCCACCATCATTGGTGAGGGTGGCTCCGGCGGCGCCATTGCGCTCGCGGCGGCGGATCGCATCATCATGCTGGAACACGCGATCTATTCCGTGATCAGCCCGGAAGGCTGCGCTTCCATCCTGTGGCGCGACGCTGCCCAGGCTGCGACGGCGGCGGAAGCCTTGAAACTCACCGCCGATGATTTGCGCAAGCTTGGCCTGGTGGATGTTGTGGTGCCTGAACCGCTGGGCGGCGCGCATCGCGATGCCGCTGCGGTGATTACCGCCCTTGGCGACAAGATCGAGGTTTTACTGGCGCCGCTGCTGGAATTGGATGGCGGGACCTTGAAGTCTCGTCGGCGGGACAAGTTCCTGGAAATGGGGCGCAGCGGCGCCCTGTGATGGCGGCTGATCCATCGGCGGAACTCCGCGCGCGTTTCCTGCGCGGCTTTCCGGCGATTGCCCTGGTGATTTTCCTCTCGGCCGTTGATCAGACCATTGTCGCGACCGCGCTTGCCGATATCGCCGCTGATATGGGCGGCATTGAACGGGTTTCCTGGATTTTGATTGCCTATCTGGTCGCGGCCACCTGCGCCGCGCCGGTCTTCGGGCAATTGGGCGATTTCTTTGGCCGAAGGCGCTTATTGTTTGTGGCGCTCGGGGTATTTCTGTTTGGCTGTGCGGGCTGCGCGCTGGCGCCCAATCTGCCAAGCCTGATCATTGCGCGTGTGATCCAGGGTTTTGGCGGTGGCGCGCTGCTGACGCTAACCCAGGCTTTGATTGGTGAGATTGTGCCACCGCGCGAACGCGGCAAATTCCAGGCCTGGATCGCCGGGGCCTATGGTTTTGCTTCGGCCTTTGGTCCCGTGGCGGGGGGCTTTATCACCCAGGCTTTCGGTTGGCGCTGGATTTTCTGGTTCCTGCTGCCCCTGCCTTTGGTTTGCGCCTTCATCGCGCGCCGCCTGCCGGACATCACGCCTGATCACGCCGGGCGGCGCTGGCGGTTTGATTGGCTGGGGCTGGCGTTGTTTGTGTTGACCATGGCAGCGGCTTTGGTCGCGCTGGATCGCGCACGGCGTTTCGATGCAGCCTATCTGCCGTTGATTCTGGGCCTGGTGGCCATGGCGTTATTCGCCGGCGTGGTGCTGCTGCGGATCGAACGCCGCCAGCCAGAGCCACTTTTGCCGCTGCCGCTTTTTGCCGAGGCCAGCATCTGGCGCTTGCTCACGCTCTCCATTCTGGTGGTGGCGGCGCAGGTTGGTTTGATTTCCTTCCTGCCGCTTTGGTTGCAAGTGGTGCGTGGCCTGGAACCCGCCACGGCGGGGCTTGTGCTGCTCGCGATTTCCATAGGCTCATCTTTTGGCGCGTTTTTCTCCGGCAAGATGGTGGCGCGTACCGGGCATGCGATGCTTTGGCCGAGTATCGGCCTGCCGGTCGCCGCGGTGATTTGGGGTTTGCTTGCGGTTTTTGCCGCGGCCATGCCGCTTTGGCTGATGCTGGCACTTCTGGGTGTCGCCACTTTTGGGTCTGGCACATCCTATCCGGTGGTGCAGACCACGGTGCAGGCGGCGGCAGGGCAGGGCCGGCTTGGCATTGCGGCGGCCGGTGTTGCTTTCTCGCGCAATTTTGGCGCGGCACTTGGTGCGGCTGTGGCAGCGGCGGCGATTTTTGGCGCCATGGCGCTGTTTACCCCAGGGCTGACGGCGGGCTTCACCGCGCTGGTCGCAGGCGGCAGCGGCCAGGAGGCGCAGCTCGGCGCCGCTGCTCTGGCAGGGTTGCGCGCGGCCTTGGCAGAACCCTTCCGGGGATTATTCATTGTGGCATCGGCCTTGGTGGGTGCTGCGGCAATTCTGGCTTGGCGCGTGCCCCTGCGCCGTTATTGAACTTGCGCCGGGGCGCTGCCGCGCGACAGACTAAGGCCCCAAGCAGGAGCCCAAGCCATGGCCGAAACCACCCCGCCCAAACCCGCCTTCGCGCCGACGCGCAGCCTGCCTCTGCCGGGCGGTGCCAAGCTGGTATTCTGTTCCGGCGTTACGGCCCGCGGGAGCGCCGCTGAAACACAAGGCGTGGAAGCCCAGGCCGAGGAATGTTTCGCGCGCCTGACCCGCGCTCTGGCGCAGGAAGGCGGCAGCTTCGCCGATGTGTTGAAGCTGAATACCTATCTTTCCGATATGCGCGATTATGCCGGCTTTGATGCGGTGCGCCGCCGTATCCTGGCGCCGCTTGCCGTGCCGCCTGCCAGCACCTGTGTGGGTGGCGCCAGCTTCACCACGCCGCTGACGCGCATTGAAATCGAAGCCATTGCGGTGGTGGGCGCCAAGGCATGAGTTTGGCGGCACGCATCGCGACCGAAGGTGCGCGCATGGCGGAAGCCTGCACCGCCTGCGGCGCTTGCGTGCAAGCCTGCCCCATGACGCGTTTTGCTGTGGGGGTGACTGAGGCTTCAGCGGCCGAAGTTGCATCCGGCATGCGCGCCTTGCTGCGCGGTGAAGAAACATCGCCCGTGGCACTCGCCTGGATTGGCGCCTGTACGCGCAGCGCCGTCTGCAACAGCGCCTGTCCCGAAAAGCTGGATGTCGCGCTGATGATGCGCTTTGCCAGCATGCGCGCGCGTGGTGCCTTGGATGGTGAGCCGCTGCTGCCGGTGAAGACCGATAGCGGCTGGTCCGCACGTGTGAAGGGCTTTGCCCGGCTTGGCCTGACGGAACAGGAGCAAGCCGAATGGCTGTAACGCATCATCCCCCGCCGGATGCATCTGCGGTCTTCTGGTATGGCTGCAATCTGCTGCGCCATGGCGATATTCTGCGCCTGACCGCGCGCTTCCTGGAGGCGGTGGGCGTGGATGCGGCGCCACGCGGCGGGCCTGCACATTGCTGCGGTTCACCGACTGAACATAATGCCCGCATTACGGAAGGCATGGGCCGGCGTACCATTGCGGCCTTCAATGCGACGGGGCGGGAGAAGGTGATTACCTGGTGTCCTTCCTGCCATATGAACATGGCTGACATGATGGTACCCGAAACACCGGCACAGTTTGAAACAGCGCATGTGACCGAAGTGCTGTG